>JBJOKN010000081.1:0-5136 GCA_046046075.1 Pseudomonadota bacterium | reverse complement strand
CCTATAATGAATGCAATTAAAAAAACGGGACAAGTCATGCGCAAGAAAATTGTGGTTTTAGATGATTATGAAAATTCATATGAAAAATTGTCTGATTGGTGTGCCATCAAGGATTTAGCTGATGTGCAAATTTTTAATCAACCCCTTTTAGGCGCTGCCCTCCTTGAAAAGATTCAGGATGCTCAAGCCTTGGTCTTGATGCGAGACCGTACACCTCTTAAGGCGGACCTGATTGCCCAGTTAAAACATTTGGAATATGTGGTCTTTACCGGCACCAGAAACTTAGCCTTAGATTCTGATGCTTTAAAACAACGTGGCATTCCAGTCAGCCATACTGACTGGGGTCCATCCAAAGACAGTACAGCAGAATTAACCTGGGCATTGATTCTGGGTTTACACAAACGATTGGTTGAACAGAACAAACTGATTGTTGATCAGCAATGGCGCAATGAACATTCTTTATTGCCAGTTTTAAAAGGTCAGACTTTGGGCTTGGTGGGCTTGGGTGAAATTGGCTCACGCGTGGCTAAGGTGGCGCAGGCTTTTGGCATGAAGGTTGTGACTTGGAGCCCGAATATGACAGCTGAAAGATCTGCTGTTGTGGGTGCAGAGTCAGTCAGCTTAGATGTCTTGATGCAAACCTCTGACATTGTTTCTTTGCACATTGTTGCCAGTCCAACAACCAAAGGCATGATCAATCAAGAAAAATTAGCGCTGATGAAAAAAGATGCTTTATTGATCAATACTTCACGCTCAACGCTGATTGATACAAATGCTTTGGTTCAAGCACTCAAAACAAAGAGTATCGGTGGTGCCGCTCTAGATGTTTTTGATATCGAGCCACTTCCTGCCGATCATCCTTTGCGCAGTACACCCAATACATTGCTCACCCCTCACCTTGGCTTTGTGGCACAGCCTGTGTTTAAGTCTTTCACGACGGGCGTGGTCGAGTGTTTAGAAGCTTGGTTAAATGGTCAAACCATCATCCGTCCTCTGCCCTGATTGCGGCAATCCACGGGGTGCTCTGCAATCAGAGTGCCCTTACTGTGGATCGCAAGAAACACCACCGCTGCCTAAAAAGTTAGCGGGTATTTTTACGCTGAATCTAGAAGAAAATTTACCAAGGGTCGATGAAGCCTTGGTGCTTTTTGATCGAGCACTTGATGAACTGGCTAAGACAGCAATCAGAGTTGTCAAAGTGATCCATGGTTATGGCTCAGGTGGACAAGGTGGCCGAATCAAAGAAGCCATTCGCCAAGAGTTGATGTATCAAAGACGTTCTCACCTGATCAGCACTTATTTTGCCGGCGAAGATTTAGGTCCTGGCAAAGAGTCTTATCAAGAACTTTGTCGGCAATACCCTGCTGTCAAAGATATTCTGACAAAGGATATTTATGGCAATCCTGGAATTACTTTGATTATTCTTAAAAGATGAGCAAGCCAATCACGGATTCTCAATGCCCACAATGTGGCAAGATTTTTGAATGCCTCTCCTCCACAAATGTGGAGGACTGTTGGTGCATGCAACTACCACCTGTGAGTTTCAAAGATGGTGAAAAAAGCAGTTCTTGCTGGTGCCCCGATTGCCTTCAACAACAATTGGCAAAACAATCAGAACGAAACTAAAGAGAAGCTAAGCTTTCCGAGGCTAAACTTTTTGAGCCTAAGCTTTCTTTAAGTTGGCACAAAGCTCACTCAGAGCGTGAACAGACCCACTCACGTCTTTGCCATTCACCTGGTTTCTCAGCAAAAACCATCCAAATGATCAAACCGCTCATCAAAGACCAAACTGGGTTAGAAATCAAAGTTTTCATCTAAATACTCCTTTTAAAGCCACTAGATACAAGGCACAGCGCCAATACTGTATAAATATACAGTATTTTTAAAAGATGTCAAGAAATTACTAAAAATCCCTAAAAATGGTGTGATTGGGCAGATAATTGATAATTCAGATGAGTCTGGTAAACCCAGGTTCCTGTGAAAAATATCTTGATAACTGGGTAAATAATGACTTTGGCTGAAATGATTTTTGATGGGCTGGTTTGGTTGATCGGCGGTCTGGTGGTTGTGTACATGGTCCGTCGCTATTGGGTGATGTTTCAAGCCAGGAAAAAGCCATCATCTGATTGCTCAAACTCAGGATCAGGGTCTTGCTCATCATGCCCAAGTAAAAAAGATACTTTGCAATAAGGAAATATTGTCATGTTCTTAACAACTCTTCGCACCCCACTCTCTCGTGTTTTATTCAGTGCCTGCTTGGTGTTTTTTTCCAGTCTGTCTTTAGCGCAAGTCGAGATTCCAGATGCCAAAGTTTCCCAAGGCATTGAATACATCAGTGGCGGTATCGGCAGCGAAGAATCTGATGCGCTTTTATCGCTGGGTAAAAAGTGGCCCTTGGTTTTGGAGTTTTCTCAGGATCATCCTCAAAGACCGTTGTGGGTGGCTGATGTCACGGTCAAGATTCTTGATCAAAAAAAGAAGGTGGTTTTTGAGGCCTTGAGTGAAGGCCCCATCATGTTGCTCAAAATGAATCCTGGCAAATACGATGCTGAATATTCATTTGAAGGTAAAGTTTTGAAACGTGCCTTGGTAATTGAGGAGGCCAAGTTTCAAAAGCAATCCATAGTTTGGCCACGATAAAGTTCAATAAGCTACCGTGCGCTCAGCATTTCTTGACAACATCAAAGGCATTGCTTGCCTATTGATTGTTTTTCATCACTTGGCTTTTTACGGGCCAATGTCAGATGTAGCAAACCCAGTCATACCTAAAACCATCGATTTTTTGATTCATTACGCTCGCTTGGCAGTTGCAGTATTTCTTTGTGTGGGCGGCTTTCTTACTGGCTTGAAACTCAGCGAGCCTAATTTTTTCGTCAAGCATTCGGTCCAGCAAGTGATTTGGCATAAGTATCTTCGCCTGGTGATCCCATATCTCGGCGCCATTGCTTTGGCTATCGCAGCTTCTTTTGTGGCCAGCCGCTTGATGCAACACCATTCAATTTCTGCAATGCCAGATGTGCCTCAATTACTGAGTCATTTATTCTTCTTACAAAATATCCTGAGCTATGAATCTTTATCGGCTGGCCTTTGGTATGTCGCGATTGATTTTCAATTATTTGCTGTTTGTGCCTTGGTGGTTTTCTTGGTAGAAAAATTATCGCCAGCCAGTTGGAGCTATCGCATCACTCGCCTGATCAGCCTGATGATTTTCTGTGCCCTCACCATTGCATCAGTGGTGTTTTTTAATCGTCATGATGCGTACGACGTCTGGTTCGTTTTCTTTTTCGCAAGCTATGGTTTGGGCTTTCTAGCAGCTTGCTTGGCAAGAAGTCAGTCACATCAAGTCTTGATTCTATCGGTAGTGGCTATCACCATTTTTTCTCTTTATTACCAAGATTTCAGAGAAAGATTATTAATTGCATTACTGATGGCATTTTTACTATTCAGCAGTTATCAAAGCAACTGGTCCCAATCCAAACTTTGGAACAATCCGCTTAGAAAAATTGGAGAGATGTCTTATTCAATTTTTTTGGTGCACTTCCCGGTTTCTTTGGTGATCAGCGGTATTTGGGTACATGCTTATCCTAGTGATCCTTGGATGAATGTCCTTGGCATGGGTTTATCAGCATTACTGAGTTTGTTGCTGGCGATTCCTTTTTATAAGTACATAGAAAAGAACTAAGCCCAATAAGTTAAACCCGAATAAATTAAACCCAACCCTGTTTCCACTCCAATGCATTGGAAAGTGATCTCCACTGAATTGTTTTTTGCCGCTTGCTCATCACAGCTTCAATCACGACTTGTTCAACTGGGCCACCCTCAACTTCTGGCTCAATCACTTTGATCACCATGAAATGCTTTTCTTTATTCACAGGGGTCGCAGCTGTCCATTTACTCAAAAGTAATTTTTTAGGATGAATTGGGTTCTTGGTCATGAGCGAGCTTCGAGTGAGATAAGAGAGAAATTCAATAACTCTTTAATTTTTGTTCATTTCAATAGATACTATGAAGATGAAACAATTATTGCAAGAAACCAAAACAATTGCTGTGGTGGGTCTATCTAATAAACCCGATCGCCCATCCTATGGTGTGACGAAGTACATGCAAGCGCATGGCTATAAGATCATTCCCGTCAATCCAACTTGCACTGAAATTTTGGGCGAGACTTGTTATCCAGATTTAAGCAGTATTCCAGTACCTGTGGACATGGTCAATGTGTTCAGAAAGTCAGAAGATTGCTTAGAGGTGGCACATGAAGCGGTCAAAATCGGTGCAAAATCATTGTGGCTGCAAATGGGTGTGATCAATCAGGAAGCCCTGGATTACGCTAGCGAACATGGCTTGACCGGCATCATGAACAAATGCCTGATGGTGGAACATCGCAATCTGGGTCTATGAGCCCATTATTAAGGTCAGTCACTAAGGCCGGTCAAACAAAGCAGGAATCCTGATTCTGGATTAAGCTAGATGCATGAAAAAAATCCATGACATCCTGGCCAGCGAAATCACTCCTCAAAATATCTTTGAAAAAAGACGCCAATTAATCAAATTGGCAGCGATGGGTGCATTTGGTTTATCTCAAGCAGAGGTTTTTAGTAGAAACGCTTTTGCACAAAGCGGCCAAAAACTGCCTGCCAAAGTGAATCCTCAATATTTCGTGGCAGATAAGCTCACAAGCTATAAAGATGTCACTACCTACAATAATTTCTATGAGTTTGGCACAGACAAAGCCGATCCAGCGCGCAATGCACACACCCTAAAAACAAGACCATGGACAGTGAGTGTCGAGGGCCTGGTCAACAAACCGAAAGTTTGGGACATTGATGCCCTGCTCAAATTGGCCCCGATGGAAGAGCGTGTCTATCGTATGCGTTGCGTTGAAGGATGGTCCATGGTCATCCCTTGGATTGGTTACTCTTTATCGCACTTGATCAAGGCCAGCGAACCTCAAGGTTCTGCTAAATATATTGAATTCATCACTTTGGCAGACCCCAAACAAATGCCTGGCCTCAGTAGTCGTGTCTTGAAGTGGCCCTACACCGAGGGCTTGCGTTTAGATGAGGCCATGAATCCTTTGACTCTTTTGACATTTGGTCTTTATGGAGAGGTTCTACCCAATCAGAATGGCGCACCAGT
>JBJOKN010000189.1:0-2680 GCA_046046075.1 Pseudomonadota bacterium | reverse complement strand
TAATTAATTGATTTAATTATATTTTTTATCAATTAATGGGTGATTCAGTCTATTAAGAGGGACTCAATCTTGCCAGTCATGAGAATGCTGCCAATGGCTGTCATGACTTCTTTTTCTTTACCTCTAAAGCCATGCTCTGTGAATGCCTTGCAGGCATCTCCACTAAAACCACTGCCCCCAGTAACGGTGATCAATGGGCGTTTGTATTTTTCTGCAATGGACTTTGCCCCTGAATGAGTGGTCAGAAAGCATGGATCGTTGAGGTGATGAACAAAGATGTGATTTGATTTGGCGTAATCAAAGTTGGATAGTTCTGGGTAGGAGTTTCTTGCATTGGGTTCAGTGATGGATGCCGTATGAATCGCTCCTGCATAGATTCTGGGTTCATGAGTGAGTGCGAAGCTGGATGAAATGGTGCCCATCGATGTGCCAATAGCCCAGATCTGCTGAATGCTGGGGTATTGTTTTTTCACTTCCTGAATTAACTTCAATATATCTTGATGACGTTTCAAGGATGCTTGATAACTGCTTGAGCAGTAATCACCACTGTCAGAGTGACAATCCACAATCAAAGTAGCAATTGCATCAGTTGCCAAGTGGCGACGTGAACGAATCAAGAAGTTTCCTGAGAGCTTGGATGATGTCAGGCTCTGCCCTTCTACCACTGGTCTTACAACAGATGGGTAGCCGGGGAATAAAACAGCCAGTCTTGTGGGTGCTGTACTGTTTGTTGTGAGTGATAGAACTCCTTGTTGTTGAATACCTGGAGATAGTTCAACTGAGATGAGTTGTTCTTTGAGACCTTTAGCGTGCTCGGGCGTTGCAGAAGATTGTGCAGAAGCTGGATTGATAAGAGTGATATTCAAAACACTCAGAGTGATGAGTGCAAGAGTTTTTGAAAATGATAAAAGTGTTTTCATCACAAGCAGTCTACAGCTAATTTATAAGAATCAGTTGGTCGGGGCGAGAGGATTTGAACCTCCGACCACTTGCACCCCATTTGGTCGGGGCGAGAGGATTTGAACCTCCGACCACTTGCACCCCATGCAAGTACGCTACCAGGCTGCGCTACGCCCCGACATAAAAGAAAATTGTAAATTACCTAGATAGGATTTTTAGGACGGCTTCTAGCTCATCCCGAATTGAATCTTGATGTTTGCCATTGCTCTGGGGGTGTCCCAGTACAGAGTTTTCTTGGCTTGATTCATTGAGGCGCAATTTGGCGCCGTTGATGGTGAAACCTTCTTCATACAGAAGCTCTCTGATTCTGCGAATCAGCACCACTTCATGGTGTTGGTAATAACGACGATTACCGCGACGTTTTTGTGGGTTGAGCTGATTGAACTCTTGCTCCCAATATCTTAAGACGTGAGGCTTAACATCGCACAACTCCCCTACTTCACCAATGGTGAAGTAGCGTTTCGCTGGAATTGGAGGGAGGGATCCCCCGGCAATCATGCCGTGCATGTTCTTTTCCATTTTTGTTACTCTTAGAGCTTAGGATCGACCTTGTCTTTGAGCTTTTGGCTGGCATGGAATGTGACCACGCGTCTGGCAGAGATGGGTACCAACTCACCAGTTTTAGGATTGCGGCCAGGACGAGCTGATTTTTCTCTTAATTGGAAGTTACCAAATCCAGAGATCTTAACGTCCACACCTGATTGCAAAGATTGACCAACTGTTTCAAAGAAAGAGTCGATCAAGTCTTTGGCTTCACGCTTGTTTAAACCAACTTGGTCAAACAAGGCGTCTGATAATTCTGCTTTTGTAATTGTTCCGGCATCACTCATGTCTGCACTCCACTTTTACTTTGTTCTGTCGTTTGTTCTTTAGCTACTGCTACTGTTTATTTTGTTCTTTACGCTTTTGCTTATTTACTGCTTATTCTGTTCTTTGCTGCGTCGTTGGTCAACGGGATCAACGAATTCTTGCTTTACATTTTACGCTCATGGCGTCTAACAGGGCTGAAATCACCGGTTCGATCTGAGCATCTTGTAATGTACCTGATTCGTCTGACAAAGTGATCCTAAATGCCAAACTCTTTTCGTTTTCAGCCATTCCGCCCATTCTGCCAGCAGTTGGCTTGAATTCGTCAAACAAGTCGATTTTCTTGACCAATAATTGTTTGGCAGCTTTCATGGCGTCTTGCAATTGGGTCACCGTGACTGATTGGTCCACCACCACTGCCAAGTCTCTGGTCACAGCTGGGAACTTGCTGATGGTGTTGATGACCGGTAAGCCAATGTCTTGGATTGCTGCCCAGTCAATTTCAAATAAGACCACTGAACCTGGGATGTCATAGGCTTGTTGCCAACGTGGGTGTAGTTCACCAATCACACCTAAGTTGATGTCTTTGCCACGCTTTCTGATCGAAATTTGTGCACTGCGTCCAGGATGTAAGGCTGGGTGTTCTGTTTTTTCTGCTTTGAACTCCAAAGGAGCTAAAAGTGCCTCTAGATCACCTTTGACATCAAAGAAGTCGACTGAACGAGTGGCTGCGCCCCATTGCTCTGGCAATGCTGGGCCATAAGCCAAACCTGCCACACGCACCGGTTGATCGTAACCAGCGATGCTGAGTTCACCGACTTGAGCTTCTGGGTTACGCAGAAATACACGACCTACTTCAAATAGACGAACACGCGTTGCTTTGCGGTTGATGTTTTGTTTTAAGTTTTGTACC
>JBJOKN010000080.1:0-5161 GCA_046046075.1 Pseudomonadota bacterium | reverse complement strand
CAAGTAAAGAGTACCAGCCATACCGATAAAGGAAGCTGCAGACATCCAGTCAGCACCTGTCGCCATACCGTTATACATAGCAGGAACACGTCGACCAGCCACATAGTACTCAGCAGCATCGTTTGTACGACTCATAAAACCGATACCGGCATAGAGGAATACTGTTGCTGCAAGGAAGGCGTAACCGATGTATTGGCGAGTCAAGCCCATTTGTTCTGCGATTGCAAGAATCGTTACAAATAGTAAGAAACCACCAACGTACCAGGCGTAAACCTTGTTAAGTTGTTTTTTGAAAGCAGCGTTTGAACCGCCACCACTGAACGCGCTACCGCTATCAGGAGACATTCCAGCCATGATTAGTCCTCCACTTCTTCAGCACAACCGTGCTCTTTGTCTAGGTTGTTCATGTAATGAGCATAGTAGACAATAATTAAAACGTAAGCGATCAATGATCCTTGCGCTCCCATCCAGAAGCTGAAAGGCCAGCCAAAGAATGTAAAGCTTAGGTCACGAGCCATAAAAGCGACCACGTACGTGACAACAAACCAAAGACCCAACAAAATTGCCGTGATTCTTAGGTTTTTTGCCCAATACTGGCGATGCGATTCCGTTAATTGCATAACAGTTTCTCCTCGTTGTTACTGTAAAACCAGGTTTCCCCGGAACCCTTTGCGATTCACCAGAATTTCACCTCTGGCTTGCAACCGAACCGCGATTTGTCAAGAAGCTTTCACTTCAAGCCCGGTTTCCCGCTCTAATTGAGCGGCAAACTTAGGCTCAAACCCTTTGAGATGGCGAATAATCTTCACCGCCTCTTCAGGTTGCTGACGATCCATATGAACCCGCGCTAACTGATACCAAGCGTAAGGGCTCATAGGCTGCAATTGGGTATTGCGCTTAAGGGCTTTAATCGCCTCTTCAAAGCGCTGCTGTTGAATTAGGACCAAACCTAGGCCGTACCAGGCCATGTCCAATTTCTCATCTAATTCAAGGGCACGTCGAAAGCTGAATTCAGCATCAGCAATTTGCTTTAATTCTTCTTGGAGAAAACCTAGGTTGTACCAAGCAAATGCTGGAGCATCTGGCTTAGAAACTAGTTTTTTGTACATATCGATGGAGGCTTGCTTATTACCAACCTCTGCGTATAGATGAGCTAGGCTACCTAATGCATAAGCATCATTTGGGTAATCAACCAACATGTCTTCAAATGTTTCAATTGCCCAAGACTTACGACCAAGCACAATGAATGTGATTGCTCGCCACTTATGCAACTGCCATTTAAAATCAATCTTCATCATCTGCAACCAACCATCCCTATAGACACACAGTGCTCAATTTTGGCCAGAGTCACTGCGATATACAAAACTGAAACAACACAAAACGCCACCACTGGAATGTGTCTCTCTGCAACCATTTTTGGGGAAATCAACTTAGCAATTGCTGTCCAAGGTTTATTTAAAACAATGAACAATTGATAAAACATATTGGTTTCTCTTTTGTTACCAACAATCGCATAGAGAATTGCTTGCCCCACCAGTGCTAAACCACCGATATACAAAACCAACTGCAACACATTCAAAAACTGAATCAAATTCTTACCTCAAGGTTCGCACCCCGAACTGGGGCATTTCTTTCAACATGCGTACTATGGATTTCTTTGGGTAAAGAGAGAATAAGTAGTTACCCTATTTTCTTATATAAATCAATTTCTTAAGCGAAACTTACAGGTATTTGCTGTGGGGCCTACAGGCTCAATTTCGAGGTAGCCAGCGGGACTCTCGGGCCAATTTTTCAATTAAATCAATCCTTGGAGCCAAAGACTTAAGTCTGGGCCAAATTTGCAAAATTAATTCAGCGGTAGCAAAGGTATCTGCGGCAGCTTGATGACGCACTGCACACTCGATACCTAGGTGCCCCATCCATTGATCCAAGGATCTGGCCTTGACTTCGGGGTAAGAAGCCGACACCAGCGGCTCAACGTCAATCCAGGTATTTTTAAGCTTATATCCAAGCTGATATTGATAAGCTCTTTGGATCATCGACTCATCGAAAGCAGCATGAAAAGCCAGCAAAGGGGCATCCCCTACCCAGCGCTCAAAGTTTCTCAAGACCTGTTGAGGGTCTTCTCCCATCATCTGGGCTTGCGCACCAATGCCATGCAACAAGATGTTATCTTTATCTGAAGCCAGATCTTGCTTCAAGACAGCTTCAAAACTGTCAAAAATATCAATTTTTAAGCTTTGATCATCATTGAGATGAATACAGACAGCTGCAATAGCCAGCAATCGATCCTGTCTTGGATCTAAGCCACTGGTTTCAACATCCAAAACCACCCAGCGATTTTGATCAATGAACTGAGTCTGCCCAAATAAGCGTTTTAGCCAAAACATCTTAACGACCGTAATCTAATTCAATGCGCTGCTGTAAATCTCTGGTTGCTCTAAGAGACTCTTTGAGGATTCTGCGGTCAATATTGTTCAAGCTACTCAATTCCAATGCATTGAAATTTCCACCAATTGCATGCGAGTCAATTTGTACAGACAGGCGCAACATTTGCAAAAACTCAAAAGCAGATACCCAAGCAAGATATTCACGCTCTGGAATGTCAAGGGCAAGACCCACCGCAATCAAGCGATCTCTGGTATTGGTATCAGGAATGCCGTAAGCCAGTGAGTAGATACGCGCAGCATCCACCAAGATGGCAGTGCCATGAAGTTTCAAATCAATGCAGTCCTTATCCTCGAGTTTGATGGTGTCAATCCCACCATGCCAACTGATAGGCACTTTTCTACTCAATGAGTTATCAGCCAGTAATTTGATGAAGCGTGGAATAGCTTTGGCTTTTTGAACCACTGTATTTTTCATTTCCACTAACAAATCAGGATTACCCGCCACCAAACGAAAATCAAAATAAATACTTGCATTCAAAAGATCTTCGGGTGTGCCTTGCTCTATCCAGTTCGAGAATCGCTCCAACCATTCAGACTCACTCAAACAAATCTTTGGGTTGCTCGCCATCACATTGCCCTTACACAGAGGATAGCCGCATGCATCCAAGGCTTGATTAACATCCAGCGCGAATTTCAAATACTTATCACGGATAGCATCAGTGGCCTGTCCAGAAAACACCAAGGCATTATCTTGATCAGTGGCAATCGTTTGCTCAGAGCGTCCCTCTGAACCCAAGGCAATCCAAGCAAACTCTTTTAAATCCAAACCATGCTTTTTGGCATTGAGCTCAACCAATCGTTCGCACACAACATCATTTAAATAACTGATCAATGTTGTCAACTGTCTTGCCTGAACACCTTGACCAATCAAATTTTTTGCAAATTTTCTAATATCTTTTGCACAAACAATCATGTCTGATAGATCAGGCGCAGATCGAATCGATGTACTGATATTTTTCAAAGATAGTCTTTGCGTGGCAAATAAATCCCTTTCAGAAATGATGTTCACAATCTCTTTACCATCCACCACTGGCACGTGCCTAATGCCAAACTTAGACATCATCAGAGCGGCATCTTGCGCGGTATGAGTGATGGTCAAAGCTTTAACGCCTGTGGTCATGACATCTTTTATAGGAGCATCAAGACTTACTTGGGGAATAGTTACTCTACCCAAAATATCGTAGCGTGTCAGAATGCCTAACAAGCCATCTTGTTGATTACTGACCAAAATTGAACCAACGCGACGCTCATGCATTTGAGTTAAAGCGTCTTTGATAGAAGTCTCAGGCGTCACAAATAATGGTTTTTTACGAGGTAACTGCCCAAGAGGTGTTTCTAATGATTGCTCTGAAAAAATTTGTGAGGCATACGTTCTCTGCAAAACCTGACGAGATTGCTCTAAAAATTTCAAAATGCGCAAGCTTAGGTAATCAGCGAAGGGACTAGATAGATTTGCTAATTCCTTCATGGTCTCGACAGAAATTCTTAGGCAAAAACAATCGCCCGAGGCTGCATAGGTTGCAGTCACAGATCGACCAGCAACCGCTGCGCTGACAGGGAATAATTCACCCGCCTCAATTTCATGCGCCCCGCCTGCCTCATTTGCCATACCTCGTCTTGAGATAACACTACCTTGGCGAATGAAATACAGTTGTTTTACCTCTCCATGAGCAGGCTCAAGAATGATTTCTTCCGGAGCAAAATAATGCTCCTTAGCTGACTTGATGAAAAAATCAACGTGCTCAGGCTTCATCTCAGAAAAGGGAATTACCTGCATCAACTGTTGACGCAAATTCATCACCAAACTTCTTGATGGTGTTACTTCCTTGGCCAACTCTTTAGTTAAATCTTTATGCGATTCAATCGACATCAACACATTCCTTTTTATTCCAAGCGAATCAAGCAAAGCCACCAAAGACTATATATACTTCCTTTATGACAAAGCTAGCTGACCTCAGAAAATCCTACATGAAAGGCAGCCTCTCTGAAGAGGATGTTCAAGCCAATCCGATTGATCAATTCAAGATTTGGTTTGATCAAGCTCAGCATGCAGAATTACCTGAACCCAATGCTATGACAGTAGCATCGGTTGATGAAAATGGCAAACCCAGTGCGCGTGTGGTTTTAATCAAGGAAGTGACTGAAAAAGGCTTTGTTTTTTTCACCAATTACGACAGTCGTAAAGGGCAAGCTTTATTGGCCAATCCTCATGCAGCCCTTTTATTCTTTTGGCCTGAGCTAGAACGACAGATTCGAATCGAAGGCAGCGTCGAAAAAATATCTGAAGAGGAAAGTGATGAATACTTTCATTCAAGACCTCTGGATTCCAGAATAGGAGCATGGGCATCACCACAGAGCAAAGTGATTTCTGGAAGAGGTGAATTGATCACTAAAGCGGCAGAATATGCTCTTAAGTTTGCCCTTAACCCACCTCGCCCACCTCACTGGGGAGGCTTCAGGGTCAAGCCTGAGGCCGTCGAGTTCTGGCAAGGCAGACCATCTCGTCTACATGACAGAATTCATTACACTCTCGAGCAAAACGTTTGGAAAGTTCAGCGCTTAGCCCCTTAATCACATTTGCTTGATTTACATCAAAAGATCTTTGAATTGACCTCTAAATTTGGCAACCTTAGGGCTGACCACAAAAGCACAATACCCTTGCTCAGGATGTAAATTGAAATAATTCTGGTGATACTCCTCCGCAGGGTAAT
>JBJOKN010000079.1:0-5261 GCA_046046075.1 Pseudomonadota bacterium | reverse complement strand
GGATTGGCTTCATACATTAAACGCAACTTACCAGGCTTATGCGGCTCACGCTGATCCCATGGGTACATAAAAACGCCGCCACGAGATAGGACACGATGAACGTCAGCCACCATCGAGGCAATCCAACGCATATTGAAATCTTTATCTCGAGCGCCACTAGTGCCTGCAAGGCACTCTTCTACATAACGGCGGACAGGGTCTGCCCAATGACGCATATTGGACATATTGATTGCAAATTCTTTCGTGGAGTGCGCAATGATGACCGCATCCTTGATGAGTAAAAATTCTCCGGTGACTTTATTCAAGGTAAACATCACCACGCCATCACCCAAAGTTAAGGCCATGGTTGTTTGAGGACCATAGACCACATAACCTGAGGCAACCTGATCGCAACCAGCTTGAAGAAAATCTTTCTCAGTCAAATCGCCGGCAGTTTTCTTTTTGAGAATAGAAAAAATAGTACCAATAGAAACGTTCACATCAATATTGGATGAGCCATCCAATGGGTCGAATAGAAGCAAGAAGCTACCATTTTTATTGGCTGGGAAAATGGTTTCCATTTCTTCAGAAGCCATGCCAGCAAGTGTTGAATCTAATCCGCAAGCCTCAAGCAATATATCGTTAGAGATGATGTCTAACTTTTGCTGAGTTTCACCTTGAACGTTACCACTGCCTGCCGATCCAATAATTCCAGCAAGTGCACCTTGCTCGACTTGTTTGGCGATTAATTTGCAGGCATTGGCAACAGATACCAATAGTGATGCTGGAATCTGAGAGTTTTTAGAGCCAAGCTCTGTGATGTACTGGGTAAAAGTAGTGCCTTGCGACATAAATGTTCCTGATTAACTATTAAGTGCCTTTTCAATGACTTCAGCCACATCTGAGGACAAGTTATCTTGCTTAGCTATCAATTCTAGTGCTGATTTCATATGAATTTGATAATTCGGAGCAAATTGTTTCCAACGGTCTAGCCCTCTGGCCAATCTTGCGGCCACTTGAGGATTGATTTGATTGAGTTCAATCACATGACTGGCCCAAAACTCATAGCTTGTTGCTGAAGGCTGATGGAAGGCACCTGGGTTATTCATACAAAAGGCATGAATCAGGCTTCTGACCCGGTTGGGGTTTTTTAGGCTGAAGTCTGGGTGATTTCTAAGAGCTAAAACATCTTTTAGGACTGACTCAGGATTCTTTAAGTCAGATTGTCTGGTGGCTTGTAAAGCAAACCATTTATCGATGACCAAGGCATCAGACTGGAAGGTTTGATGGAAATGCTCCAAGCACTTGGCCGCATGTACTGAAGAAAAATTGACCATCACTGCAAGTGCGCCATACCGTTCAGTCATGTTGTTGGCAGTTTCATATTGTTTGAGTGCCAAATCATCTGCTTGAGCATGGCCAGACTCTGAAAGCATGTGAAGCGCTAGATTTTTAAGCGAGCGTTTACCTGCACTTATTGCGTCTGGACTGAATTTTCCGGATGTTTGATGGTGCTCGTAAGCCCACAACCAAGCACTTTGTAAATGTTGGGCCAATTGATGGCGTAATTTACGACGTGATTGATGAATCGCCTGTGGATCTATCACTTTCACTTGTTCGTACAAATAACTTTCGGCTGGCAAAGTAAAGATGAGATCTTTAAATGCGGGATCTAGTTGACCATCCAAAAGAATGTCTTTGAGGGTGTTGAGTAATTCTGTGGTGAGAGTGTCGCCATTCAGAATACTTCTCATGAATAGCTTTTGTGCAGCCTCCCAACGATTGAATGCATCGTCATCTTGACGAAGAAGGGTCAAAAGATCAGATTCTGATTGTTCAAAGTCCAACACAATGGGTGCTGAAAAGTTTCTGTTGATTGATAGGGTGGGCTTTGCTTTCAAGCCCTCGATGGTGATTGTTTGTGATGTTTGAGTCAGTTCAAAAAGTTGCTCTGCCCAAACCTTGTTTGAATTATCTGAGGGCGCAGATTCAAGTATTTTGTAGAGCAATGGAATGTGAAACGGCTCTTTCTTATCTTGTCCTGGGGTCGCTGGGCAAGATTGCGTGAGTTTCACTTGATAAGTGTTGCCTGAAAAGCTCTCTTCGACTTTTACCCGAGGAGTTCCTGCTTGGCTGTACCAGCGCTTGAATTGTGTCAAATCTTTTTGATTGGCATCAGACATTGCTGAGACAAAATCATCACAAGTGACCGCTTGACCATCGTGACGTTTGAAATAAAGGTCCATGCCTTTGCGAAAGCCTTCGCGCCCTAAGAGCGTTTGCTGCATGCGAATGATTTCAGCGCCTTTTTCATAAACGGTGACTGTGTAGAAATTATTGATTTCTTGATAGCTATCGGGTCTGATGGGGTGAGCCATTGGGCCAGCATCTTCTGGAAATTGCACTTGACGCAGTAAGCGCACATCTTCAATGCGTTTAACTGCTTTGCCAGATGCGCTGCCCATTTGATCTGCTGAAAACTCTTGATCCCTGAATACAGTCAATCCTTCTTTAAGTGAAAGCTGAAACCAATCTCTGCACGTGACACGATTGCCAGTCCAGTTATGGAAGTATTCGTGTGCCACAACGCTTTCAATGTTGCTGTAGTCAACATCGCTGGCGGTTTCTGGATTAGCTAGAACAAACTTGGTATTGAAAATATTCAATCCCTTGTTTTCCATTGCTCCCATATTGAAGTCGCCAACAGCAACAATCATGAAGCGATCTAAGTCCAGTTCTAAACCAAAGCGTTGCTCATCCCATTTGATTGATGCAATCAAAGAATCCATCGCATGCGCTGTTTTATCAAGATCCTTTGCCTCAACCCATACTTGTAAAAGCTTATCTTTGCCAGATTGGCTTTTGATGGTGCGTTCAATAGCCTGTAATTTGCCTGCCACTAATGCAAATAAATAAGATGGTTTTGGAAATGGATCTTGCCAAACTGCGCTGTGCCAACCATTAGGCAATTCTTCTTCTTTAATCAGATTGCCATTGGATAGCAGAACAGAAAAATCTTTTTTAATGGCTCGCAAGGTCACTTGATAAGTGGCCATAACGTCTGGTCTATCTAAAAAGTAAGTGATTTTTCTAAAGCCTTCAGCCTCACATTGAGTGAAGAAATTTCCGTTAGAAACATACAAGCCCATCAAGGATGTATTTTTTTCGGGAACGTTTGCACTGGTGATGCTTAATTCAAATTGATCAGGCAGGTTGTGAATGGTGAGGGTGTGCGGTGTTAATTCATAGCCACGAACGATTTCGCCATTCACCCTCACGCTGATCAGCTCTTGCTCTTCACCGTGAAGAACGAGAGATTGACCGGAGTTACCCGCAGCTCTTTGAATTGCCATTCTATTTACGACCATTGTCTTTGATGGGTTCAAGGCAATATCTAAATCGACTGTCTGAATAGTAAAAGCCGGTGCCTTGTATTCACTTCTTAAAAAGGTGATTGGGTTTTCTGTGCGTGCCATTCAATGTCTCTGAGAGGATCTTTGGTTAAATATTTAAAGCAATTAAATTGTTACTAATATCAATTAAAACTTCACAAACAATGTCACTACACCAATGCCAATAAAGATGACCGCAGCAATTGCGTGTACCCATTTGATTGGTAGTGCTTTAGTGAATTTTTTCCCTAGCCAAACTGCAGGAGCATTCGCTAGCATCATGCCAACGGTAGTACCCATTACAACGGCTAGTAAATCATCATAGCGTGCACCCAAAGCCACGGTGGCAACTTGGGTTTTATCACCCATTTCAGCGATAAAAAATAAAGAAGTAGTGATGGTGAAGACTTTCCAAGAGCTACCAGTTGGAGGAGCCTCTTCGTCACCATCGAGTTTGTCAGGGATTAAAAGCCATAGACCCAAAGCTATAAATCCCCCGCCTAAGATCCATTTCATGACTTCTGGGCTGATCCATGCGGAAATGGCGCTTCCCAAAAAAGCCGCCATCGCATGGTTAAGGAGGGTGGCAATAAAGATTCCCCAGATGATGGCCCAGTGATGGTCTTTGTATCTTGCAGACAGCATTAGGGATAAAAGCTGCGTTTTATCGCCAATTTCGGCGAGGGCAACAATGCTAGTTGCCAAAAAAAAGTAATTTAAATCCATTTAAAAACAATAGGTTAGTAGATTAATGCTGTTTTAGTTAAAAACTATTGGAAAAATTAATAAATACAATTTAACTATCAAGTTGTTTTAGACATAAACTACGTCTGTCTAGTTAGATTGCTGTGTGTATTTGGATGACCAAAGCCATATAGCTATCGTAACCGACTTAGAAGTTAAATCTATCGATAGGAGTAAAAAAATGCCAACATTAAAAGGTAGCAAAACAGAACAGAGCTTGAAAGAAGCTTTTGCTGGTGAGTCAATGGCTAACCGCCGTTACTTGTATTTCGCGAACATGTGCGATATCGCTGGTGAGAACGACACAGCAGCATTGTTCCGTTCAACAGCTGAAGGTGAAACTGGTCACGCACACGGTCATATGGAGTTCTTGATCGAAGGCGGCGCTGGCGAGCCAGGTACAGGTCTTCCAGGCCGTACACCAAAAGAAGCTCTAGAAGCTGCTGTTCATGGTGAAACACACGAGTACACAGATATGTACCCTGGTATGGCTAAGACAGCCCGTGACGAAGGATTCGACGAGATCGCTGATTGGTTCGAAACTTTGGCAAAGGCTGAGCGTTCACACGCTAACCGTTACCAGAAGGCTTTGGAAGCACTAGGCGCTTAATACGCTGATGCTCTAAAGGCTTTTTAAGGATTCCTGAGATGCAAATCTCGGGAATCTCATAAAAAGTCTTACTGGAAGTAAATAAATTAATTACAAAATCAAAAATACAAAAGGTGAATAGTATGAGTCAGAGAGAAGGTAACTTAGAAGCCCCAACAAGACACGCGCTTGATTGGAAAAATCCTGATTTTTACAATGAAGAATCGCTTAACAAAGAGTTAGAGCGTGTATTTGATATTTGTCATGGCTGCCGCCGCTGTGTGAGCTTGTGTGGCTCTTTCCCAACTTTGTTTGATTTGGTTGATGCCACTGATGACGGTGAAGTTCATGGTGTTGATAAGAAAGATTACGACAAAGTCGTTGATCAGTGCTACTTGTGCGACCTTTGCTACATGACCAAGTGCCCATACACGCCACCGCACGTATGGAACCTTGATTTCCCTCACTTGATGTTGCGTGCAAAAGCGATCAAGCACAAGAAGGGTGAGACCACATTCCGCGACAACCTCTTGTCATCAACTGACAAGATGGGAAGT
>JBJOKN010000078.1:0-8328 GCA_046046075.1 Pseudomonadota bacterium | reverse complement strand
CAATCTGATAATCGCCGCCTTTAACGTAAATATCGGGTCTTACTTTAGAAATCAATTCAACTGGTGTTTTTTCATCAAACATCACGACCAAATCGACAGACTCTAAAGCAGCTAATAGAGCCATTCGGTCATCTTGGGCATTGAGTGGTCTTGCATCCCCTTTACCCAATAAGCGCACAGAACTATCTGCATTAACACCAACCACCAAACTAGCCCCCAAGCTTCTAGCTTGCGCCAGGTAACTCACGTGACCTCTGTGCAAGATATCAAACACACCATTTGTAAAAACGACTGGTTTTGGCAAACGAGCCAAGGCTTCCTGTAAATTTTCTACAGGGCAAATTTTCTTCTCAAATGTTGGTAGCGGTAATTTATTCAGATTTGGCGTTGTCATAGGCGACATCTTACAACCGACTAGATATTTTCTAAATTATTTAAAAGTGTTTGTGCATGCTGAGTGATCAATAATTGCTCTTGTGCATCAATTTTTTGTAAATTTGCCGTCATCAAACGAGTTCTTGGATTTTTCTCAAATTCAGCTCGATGATTGATTAAAAAATTCCAATACAGGGTTGTCATTGGGCAGGCATCAGGTCCATATCTTTTATTAGATTGATACGCGCAAGACTCACAATAATTGCTCATTCTTTTGATATAGGCACCACTCGCAACATAAGGCTTACTCGTGAATCTTCCGCCATTGGCAAACAATGCCATGCCAGCTGTATTTGGTAACTCAACCCATTCAATTGCATCAACATAAATGGCGAGATACCATTCACAAACTTGCTGAGGAAGTAATTCAGCTAACAAAGCAAAATTGCCAGTCACCATCAATCTCTGAATATGGTGAGCGTAACCATGCTTCAAGGTCTGCCCAATAGCATCTTTCATGCAAGCCATTTTGGTATCAGCGGTCCAGTACCAGTCTGGCAACTTTCTTTGATGCTGATAAAAATTATCTTCTGCCATTTTTGGCATATCCAAGTAATACATGCCGCGAATAAATTCTCGCCAACCTAATATTTGACGCACAAAACCTTCAACGGCACTCAAAGTGACTTGTCCATTTTTATAAGCTTCTAGCGCAGCATCAACCACTTCTTTTGGATCAATCAATTTCAAATTGAGTGATGTTGATAGGATAGAGTGCCAACCGAATGGTGTATCTGTCCACATGGCATCTTGATGAACGCCAAACAAGGGAAGTCGATATTCAATGAAATGACTCAAAGCAAGCAATGCCTGCTCCCTGGTCACTGCCCAGGCAAAGCTCTCTAGCTCCCCTGGGTGCTTTGGGTAGGTTGAGTCAACATAAGCAATCACTTCTTTACTAATTGCATCAGGGCTGAACCACTTCGGTTCAGTTATTTTTCCTGGACCCTTTTTGGGGTAAGGCTTTCTATTCTGCTCATCAAAATTCCACTGATCACCCTCTGGCTCACCGCTCTCTTGAATCAGTATCTTGTGTTTTTTGCGAAGATAGCGATAAAAATATTCAAGCCTAATTTCTTTTTTATCACCCACCCATTCTTTGAATTCATCAAGACCGCAATAAAAATGATTGTCCGGGGCAAGAGTCAAATAGATTTCAAGCTCACTGGCTAAATCTTGTAATTCCTTTCTCAAGCGCCATTCGCCAGGCTCAACACAAACCAAATGAGTGAACTTGTGCTTTTGAATATGCTCTTTAAGAACTGCGACTATTGATTGCTTACTTTCCTTGACATAGGTCAGCTTGTATTTTTTATTTTTTAATACTTCTGCAAAATGGCGCATAGCAGATAAGAAAAGAGCAATTTTTGCTTTGTGCGTCCAAACATAATTGGCCTCATACTCTGACTCAATCATGATGACTTCATCTTTTGCGGCGTCGAAATGATTAAAGGCCGAACTGTCGGCCTTTAATTGATCACCTAGAACTAAGATAAGTTTTTTCAAATCAACTATCTGAGCGTTTTGTGCGCCAACCTTTGACGTTAGCAGAAATATCTTGCAAAGCAGCCATGACCTTAACGCCCTCAGGGGTGCGCTTACGCAAGGCTTGATTCTCGCCACCAACCCATAACTCAATGCCTGGGGCTAACTTTGACTTGAGCTCATTCAATCCATCAACAACTTGGTTTTGGTTCATTTGTGAAGAAAAAGATAGAGCAATCACATCTGCTTTTTGAGCTCGTGCTGCTTGAGCAATTTCAAGAATTGGGGTTTGCGTTCCTAAGGACACACAAGAACATCCCTCTAAAGCCATCAGTGCTTCAGCCATCAAAAGACCTAAGCTGTGATGCTCCTGCGGGAATGTTGTTAATAAAATTCTTGGTCTTGCCAATTCTTCATTTTGACCAATATGTCCGCGTGGCACTGAATTAATAGCAGTTCTTAACAAATGTTTAATTTGCTCTGTGAACAAATGCTCTTCGTGTATCTCCAACTTACCATTGGCCCAATACTCACCAATATTTCTAATCAGTGGCGCAACTACTTCAATCACAAAGCGGTCCAAACCGATCTTCATCAAAGTCGTTGAAAGCGCCAACCTCAATGCCTCAGTTTGATGTGATCTCAATAAATCTAAATACCGATCCATTTCTTCTTGAGAAATCATCGATAAAGAATGAGTGCTGACCTCTGCGGCTTGATTGGTTCTTGCGTTTAATTCTTTGAGTGCCTCAATTGGTAATGGCACGATGCGCCCAGGACGAAATCCTGAGTCCAATAATCTTTTTAAAATTCGAAGCTTTTCGATCTGATCAGCCGGATAAACGCGGTCATCGTTCTTATCCCGTAGGGGTATTGGGAAGTTATAGCGTCTTTCCCACACTCTGAGTGTGTCTTTGGCAATGCCTGTGTCTCGCTCTACTGCAGCGATGCTCAGCATGTCTGGCAAATTGGTAAACCTAACATTCATAAGGCAAAACTCGGTTTGTCGCCAAGTTAATACGAGGTATCGACGATCAAATTCTACACTGTCTAAGACATAATTTGCATTTATTTTGATTTGTGCTTAATATTGCACCATATTGTCGATTTGACCTAGACAAAATGAAATCTTGTCCATGGTCAACGATAAATACTCATAAAAATGGGTCGAGGAGACAAACCCAATGTTGGTCGGAACTGAGAACAGATCCAGAGCCCCACAACAGGTAGCTAAAAACCTGGGGGCTCATTTTTACAGAATGGCCTTAACAGCCCTGCTGTTGGTCATTCTCATGTGGTCTTTTTGGCCAAAGGAAGCTGTTGCCATGAATTGTTCTAAAACACTCTCCCACACTTTTTTAAGACTTCAAGACGAAGCCCCTCAGAATCTTTGCCAGTACCAGGGTAAGGTGGTTCTGGTGGTCAATACGGCCAGTTACTGTGGTTTTACAAGCCAATATGATGGTTTAGAGAAGCTTTACAGCCAATACAAAGACAAAGGTTTGGTCATCCTTGGCTTTCCTTCAAATGATTTTGGCAAACAAGAGCCAGGATCTAACAAAGAAATTGCTGACTTTTGCCACAACACTTATGGCGTGAAGTTTCCAATGTTTGCTAAATCATCCGTCACTGGGCCCAATGCAAACCCGCTTTTCAAACACTTAATTGAACAAACAGGCACCAAACCACGTTGGAACTTCTACAAATATCTAGTAGATCGTCAAGGAAATGTCATTGATGCCTATAGCAGCATGACATCACCAAGTAGTTCAAAGCTTGTTGCTCAACTTGAAAAATTACTTCAGGAGAAACCGTAATGAACGCACCAGAAAAGATTTTTCTACCTGATGTTCAGGCAAGTCATGATGAACGCAATATTGTTATCCAAAAGGTTGGCATCAAATCTGTGCGCCATCCTGTTCAGATCAAAACGAAGGCAGGCGCTCAGGCCAGCGTGGCGATGATTGATATGACCGTGAAGTTGCCTTCAGATGTCAAAGGCACACACATGTCGAGATTTTTGGAAGTGCTACAAAATCAACACGAGCCACTTGAGTTTGATTCTGTCAAAAAACTCATGAACACCATGCTTGACCGCCTAGAGGCAACAGAAGGTCACATTGATATGAAGATGCCACTCTTCTTGAATAAAGTGGCACCAGTGTCCGGTGTTGAGAGTTTGCTTGATTACGATCTACATATCAAAGCAGCTTTTGAAAAAGGTGCTTTGCGTTACACCTTGCAAGTACAAGTTCCAGTTACTAGCTTATGCCCATGTTCAAAGAAAATCTCTGAGTATGGTGCTCATAATCAACGCTCACACATCGTGATTGCAGCTGAGATCACTGAAAATATGGATGCTGAAGATTTAATCAAGATTGCCGAACAAGCAGCTTCTTGTGAACTATGGGGTCTATTGAAGCGCCCTGACGAAAAGTACGTCACGGAAAAAGCTTATGACAATCCTAAATTTGTAGAAGATTTGGTTCGAGACATTGCTGTGGCACTTGATCACTCTGACAAAGTTCTTGCATACGAAGTCTCATCAGAAAATTTTGAATCTATCCACAATCACTCTGCTTATGCATGGTTAGCAAAAGATAAACGACAGACTCATTAACCCTTTCAACCACAAGACATGAAGCCCGCTGAGCGCAGTTTCTCTCCCTCCCTTATTTATGCTCAGGGGTGTCTTGTGGTTTTCTTATTTAACGCCAATGAAAGACTCTCATGAAAATAGCCATCGTTGGCGCCGGCATATCCGGTCTTGGCTGTGCATATGCTCTTAGCAAATTAGATGATTGCGAAGTCACACTTTATGAAGGTGGCGACCATATTGGTGGTCATAGCAATACAGTTGATTTGACCCTAGATACCCCGATAGGAAAAGTAACTCATGGTGTAGATACTGGTTTTTTAGTATTTAACCAAAGAACCTACCCAAGACTGATTCGTCTTTTCCATGAAATTGACGTAGAGATTGCTAAGTCTGACATGTCTTTTTCTGTATCCATCCCCAAAAAAAATGGTGATGTTCTAGAGTGGTCAGGTACCAGCATTGATTCTTTGTTTGCTCAAAGAAAAAATATCATGAGCCCTTCATTTTTGCGCATGGTCAAAGACATCATTCGCTTTAATCGAATTTGTACAAAATTAGCCGCAGATAAACAATTGGATGAAATTGATTTGACTGTTGGCGAATTCCTCCAAAAACATTTGGTCTTGTCCAGTTTCACAAATGCTGGCCTTCCCAATTGCAACGATGATCAGATTTTGCTTTAACCACGGACTGATCCAAATCGCCGATAGACCTCAATGGTTGACGGTCAAAGGTGGCTCAAGAGAGTATGTAAAAAAGTTATGCGCCCATATTGAAAGTAATGGTGGTTCATTCATTCGAGAGCGTGTTAGCTCTGTTTCAAGAAATGCAAATCAAGTCAACATCAGTACCTCTCATGGCACTATCAGTTATGACCATGTGGTCATGGCTTGTCATAGCGATCAAGCACTTCAGGCTTTGACTGACCCAAGCATTGAAGAAAATAATATTCTTGGCTCTGTTAAGTATCAAGACAACCGTGCCGTTTTGCATACCGATAGTTCTTTATTACCAAAAGAGAAAAAATGTTGGGCTGCCTGGAACTATGCAAGTACTAGAAGTGAAAACCTCCAAGATCAAGAAGTTTGCGTTAACTATCTGATTAACCAACTTCAACCATTACCCGAAAGTTGGAATGATCAAGCAGTGATCGTCAGCTTGAATCCTGTGATTGAACCCAAAGCAGAGACAGTTCATGCAGATATTCAATATGCGCACCCTGTGTTTGATCAAGCAGCAATTCTTGCTCAGCAGAATTTGTCTTTGATACAGGGTCTAAACAACACATGGTACTGTGGTGCTTGGACCGGTTACGGATTCCATGAAGATGGCCTGCGTTCGGGCGAACTTGTGGCTGAAGCAATCCAGGAACTTTTAAGATCCCCAAGAAACACACCTATATCAGCATGAGTATTGCAAAAATTTGTTTTGGTGAAGTCCGACATGCTCGCTTAAAGCCAGCAATCAATAAGTTTGCATACTCTGTCTTTACTTTGCGCATACCGATGCGTCAAAGAAAAGTCCATCCTAAAGGAATCTCTCAAATTGGTTTGGGTGATAACAAGCTTTCTTGGCTAACGTTTTACGACAAAGACCATGGTAGAGGTGAGAGCGACTCTCTTGAGTGGGCTTTGAGTCTTGTCAAACAACAGGGCATCACTGATATTGATGGGGAGGTTTGGTTGCAAACTTTTCCAAGAGTTTTAGGCTATGTATTTAATCCAGTGAGCTTTTGGTTTTTTGAAAATCGCTCAGGAGATTTAAGAGCCATTTTGGCCGAAGTCAATAACACCTTTGGTGAGAGACATTGCTATCTTTTGAGTAACCCAAACGGAGAACATCTTCAATGGGGTCAAAGCTTTTTATCCAATAAAGTATTTCATGTTTCACCTTTTTGCGAAGTCAAAGGTGAATACCAATTCAGATTTTTCTCAAAACCTGAATCTGGGCAACACGTTGCTAGGATTGAATATCATGATCAGGGGCCTCTCTTGATCACCAGCATCAATGGAATTGAACAAGATATTGATTTAAAAAGTATCATTTGGTCTGCGGTCAGATACCCGGCAATGAGCATTGGAGTGATTGTCAGAATTCATTGGCAAGCTTTACGTTTATGGCTAAAAGGTGTCCAATTTCATAGCAAGCCAACACCACCTTCTACGGAAGTGAGTAAATGAGTTCAAATACCAATACGATTGATGGTTTCTTGCCAAGCTTGCCTTGGCATGCCAAGGCTGTTCTCTCACTATTGAAGAATATCCAGGTTGGTCAACTACAAGTCATCAGCCCTGAAGGACAGTGCCTCACCTTTAAAGGTGCTCATGCAGGCATCGATGCGACTATTCAAATTCATGACTGGGAAGTTTGTAGAGCTTGCTTAAAGTCTGGTGATATTGGTTTTGCAGAAAGTTACATCAAAGGGCATTGTGATTCACCTGACCTCTTAGCTCTTCTTCGATTACTTTTGGCTAATAGGCAGGAAATTGAAACCATCATTTATGGCAACTGGTGGGGGCGCTTAGGTTATCGCATCAAGCATTGGTTCAATAAAAACACCAAAGCCGGTAGCAAAAAAAATATTCACGCACACTATGACATTGGTAATGCGTTTTACTCTCTTTGGTTAGACCCCAGCATGACCTATTCGAGCGCTTGCTTCGAAAGCAAAGATACGCCTTTGGTCGAAGCACAAATTGCCAAGTATCAAAAAATCATTGAATCGCTCACTGTTGCGCAGGGAGAAAAAATTCTTGAGGTTGGCTGTGGTTGGGGCGGCCTCATGGAACAAGCTTGCCTCGCAGGAATTGATATTGACTGCTTGACCATATCTGAAGAGCAAGCCAAGTATGCGCGCGAACGCGGCGAAAGAATTCAAGCAAATGGTTCAGGTCGTCATCAAATTTTGTTGCAAGACTACCGAGACCATCAAGATCAATACGATGGAATTGCCTCCATTGAAATGTTCGAGGCAGTTGGTGAAAGTTATTGGCCAAGTTATTTTGAAATGATCAATCGCTGCTTAAAGCCTGGCAAAAAAGCCTGCATTCAAACAATTGTGATTGCTGATGATTTATTTGAAAAATATCGTAATAGCTCTGACTTTATTCAGCAATACGTTTTCCCTGGCGGCATGCTGCCTTCAGAAGAAAAATTCAAAGAGGCTGCTGCCAAGCAGGGTCTTGTGACCGAAAGCGTTTATCGATTTGGACAGGACTACCAAAAGACCTTGGTTTTATGGCATGAAAAGTTCAATCAGCAATTAGAGGCAATCAAAGCCCAAGGCTTTGATCAAAAGTTCATCCGCTTATGGAATCTGTACTTGATGTACTGTGCTGCAGGATTTGCTGACAAGAGCACCGATGTCATTCAATTCACCCTAAGAAAGCCCGAGACAAATGGCGCTTAATCAGCGAGTGATTAGCTTTTACAACAAAAGAATTTGGATCATTGGTGCATCCAGTGGTATTGGTGAGGCTTGCGCTCAGGCCTTCTTAAGTCATGGCGCTAAAGTTGCGCTCAGCGCACGTCGCGTTGATAAGCTCAAAGCCATTCAAAATAAATGGCCAGCCGATCAGACCCTTTGCTTGCCTGCTAATGCACAAAGTCATGATGAATTAAGCTCTGCTTACCAATCAATCAAGCAAACGTGGGGCGGCATTGATTTGCTCCTATATGTGTCCGGCATTTATGAACCCATGCGCGCCGACAACTTTGACTTGCCCAAAGCCACGGACATCATCAACACCAATATCATTGGCGCCATGAGTGCCTGCTCAATCACTTTGCCTGATTTCATTCAACAACAG
>JBJOKN010000077.1:0-5378 GCA_046046075.1 Pseudomonadota bacterium | reverse complement strand
TTTGGCATCAAAGAATTGTTCAAGGACGTGGATGCAGCTTATGCAGCTGCTATGTCTAAATTACCAACTCCAAAGTTGACACGCATTTTGGAGGAGGCGGTTGAGTTCCAGCAACCCAAGCGCGTTGGTATGTCTCGTCCTAAGATGCGTTATGCGCACCAAGGCGGTTCAAACCCTCCGATTGTTGTCATACACGGTAACGCTTTGAGTGGGGTAACTGATAGTTACCGCCGTTATCTTGAGGGTCGATTCCGAGAGGCATTTAAGTTACGTGGAACTCCATTAAGACTCGAATTCAGAACCGGTCAAAACCCTTTTGTTGACTCGGATAAAGGCAAGAAAAAGAAGTGAAAAACACTTTTTACAGAGCTTAGTTAAACTTAGGGCTAATTTATTGATAACAAAGATTAATTGAGACTAATTTTCCAGAGTAAGACTCCAAACAACCAATAAGAAAGAAGGAGCAGGCATGAACAATAACAAAGGCCAACTTTTACAAGATCCATTTTTAAATGCTTTACGCAAAGAGCATATTCCCGTTTCCATTTACTTGGTGAATGGTATTAAGTTACAGGGAAATGTTGAATCGTTTGACCAGTACGTGATTCTTCTACGTAACACTGTGACTCAAATGGTTTACAAACATGCTATTTCAACGGTGGTTCCAGCTAGAGCTGTGGAGTTCCGTGCTGATGAGGGATCCTCAGACGCTTAACTTCTTATGGAAGCAGTTAAAGCAGCCCTTATTGGGATAGATCCAGGCGGTAAACCTGACTTTGCAGATAGTATGGCAGAGTTAGGTCTTCTCGCATCCAGTGCTGGGTCACAGCCCGTGATGACCATGATAGCCAAGCGAGCAAAGCCAGATCCCGCTCTCTATATGGGTTCAGGAAAAGCCACAGAGTTAAGAGAGCAGATGGAGGCCAATGAAGCTGAATTGGCAATTTTCAATCATGCTCTGTCACCAGTTCAGCAGCGTAATCTAGAACGTCATTTGAAATGTCATGTGATTGATCGAACCGGTTTGATTCTGGATATTTTTGCTCAAAGAGCTAAGAGCCATGTAGGTAAGACGCAGGTGCAGTTGGCCAACGTTCGCTACCAAGTATCAAGATTGGTGAAAGCGTGGAGTCACTTGGAGCGTCAAAAGGGCGGTATCGGTATGCGCGGCGGTCCCGGTGAAACCCAAATGGAATTGGATCGAAGGATGCTTGAGAACAAAGCAAAGCGCTTGCAAGCTGAATTGGAAAAGTTACAGAAGCAACAGGCGACTCAGCGCCGTTCAAGAGAAAAGGGCGGTGTTTTTTCTGTGTCTTTGGTCGGTTACACCAATGCTGGTAAATCAACCTTGTTCAATGCTTTGACCAAAGCAGGAACCTATGCGGCTGACCAATTGTTTGCGACATTGGATACAACCTCAAGAAGGGTTTATTTGCCTGAAATTGGCAATGCGGTGATTTCCGATACGGTTGGATTTATTAGAGACCTTCCACACCAGTTGGTTGAGGCTTTTAGAGCCACTTTGGATGAGACCGTCAGGGCTGATTTATTGCTCCATGTAGTTGATGCATCTAGCTTTGACCGCGAGCAACAAATGATTGAAGTTGATAAGGTTTTATCTGAAATTGGTGCTAACGAAACCCCTCAATTGGTTGTGGTTAATAAAATTGACCAAGTCCCTGCTTTAATGGAACGAGGACCAGTTGTTCGTTATGACAGAAGCGGCAAGGTAACAGCAATCTACATATCAGCTAAAGAGGGTATTGGCTTAGATCTCTTGCGCCAAACATTGGCTGATTTAGCAAGGAACACTGATAGAATGAAGGTTCCTGTAGATGAGGTTCCTTCGGTTGCAGAATTAAGTTCACAGGCCCCAGCCAAACGCTGGGAATCGTTAGATGTTTTTCATACTCGTACAGGAATGTATTCTCCCTTCGATGCGTAAATTACTACAAATATTCTCTGTTAATGATCCCGGTTGGGGCAATAACCATCAATCTGGCCCAGACCGTGGCCGTGATGACAAGGACGCGACGCCACCTCGTCAGGAGGAGAGACCTCGTCAACCTCAAAAACAGGATGGCCCGCCTGATTTAGATCAGTTGTGGACAGACTTCAATAATCGTTTGAATAATTTATTCAAAGGTAAAGGCAAAGGCGGCGGCAACAATGAGCCACCATCATCCAGAGGTACTGGCAGCGGCGATGGCATGAAGTCAGGCATCGGTGCTGGAGTAGTGGTTTTGGTTGCTGTGGTGGTTTGGGTATTTAGCGGCTTTTTCATGATTCAAGAAGGTCAAACTGGTGTTGTTTTGCAGTTTGGTAAATACAGTCATACCACTCGCCCAGGTATCAACTGGCGCATGCCTTGGCCTGTTCAGTCTCATGAAGTAGTGAACTTATCATCTATTCGTTCAGTCGAAGTGGGTAGAGCTAACTTAATCAAAGCATCCAACCTCAAAGATTCTTCAATGTTGACTGAAGATGAGAATATCATTGATGTGAAGTTTGCGGTTCAGTATCGTTTGAAAGATGCTTCTGAATACTTGTTCAATAACAAAGATCCAGATGCTGCAGTGGTTCAGTCTGCTGAAACTGCTGTGCGTGAGATTGTTGGTAAGAGCAAGATGGACAATGTCTTGTATGAGAATCGTGAAAAGCTTGCGATTGACTTGAATTCATCTATTCAGAAAATCTTGGATAGTTATAAAGCTGGTATTTTCATCACCAGTGTGACAGTTCAAAACGTCCAGCCACCAGAGCAAGTTCAAGCAGCATTTGATGATGCAGTGAAAGCTGGTCAGGACCGTGAACGTTTGAAAAATGAAGGTCAAGCTTATGCCAATGACATCATTCCTAAGGCTCGCGGTGCGGCCGATCGTTTGATGCAAGAAGCGGAAGGTTATAAGGCCAAAGTGACTGCCACAGCAGAAGGTGATGCCACACGTTTCAAGTTGATTCAGGTGGAATATGCCAGAGCCCCTCAGGTGACTCGTGAGCGTATGTACATTGATGCCATGCAGGAAATTTATAACAACGTGACCAAAGTCATGGTTGATCAGCGTTCAAGCAATGGTAGTTTGTTGTACTTGCCACTGGATAAGTTAATTCAGCAAGTTGGATCAGGCCCAGCACCAGCCCCTTTGCAGACATCGAACACCATGGCAAATACACCTGCAGCTACTACAGCTCCTAATCCTAACTCACCAATTGTGAACCCTGCCGCAGCTCCTGCTGAGAGACGAGACACATCTGGTTTGAGAAGTCGTGAACGATAGGAGATCGACAGAATGATGAACCGAATTTTCCCGATTGTTGCCGGCCTCTTTATTTTGATTGGCCTTCTATCCTCAACTATATTTATTGTTGACCAGCGTCAGTACGCAGCAGTGTTCGCCTTTGGTGAACTCAAGCGCGTTGTTGAAGAGCCAGGCTTGCAATTCAAGTTGCCACCTCCATTTCAGAGTGTGCAATTTTTTGAGCGCCGTATTTTGACCATTGATACTCCAGATGCTGAGCGTTTCATCACGGCTGAAAAGAAAAACTTGTTGGTTGATTCTTTTGTAAAGTGGCGCATCGTTGAGCCTCGTAAATTCTTTATCAGCTTCAGAGGTGATGAGCGTATGGCTCAAGACCGCTTGAATCAGTTGGTCAAGTCAGCATTGAATGAGGAATTCACCAAACGTACTGTGCGTGAATTGATTTCTGAGCAGCGCGAGCAAGTCATGCAAAACATCCGTAAAAAAGTTGCTGAAGAAGCAGCCGATATTGGTATTGAGATTGTGGATGTTCGTTTGAAGAGAATTGATTTACTGGCAGAAATCAGTGAGTCAGTTTTCCGTCGTATGGAAGCAGAGCGCAAGCGTGTAGCCAATGAGCTGCGTTCAACAGGTTCTGCTGAGTCTGAAAAAATCAGAGCTGATGCTGAGCGTCAACGCGACATCATTTTGTCCAAAGCTTATCGCGATGCCCAAAAAATCAAAGGTCAGGGCGATGCACGAGCCACTGCTTTGTATGGTGAAGCATTTAATCGTGACCCACAATTTGCTCAGTTTTACAGAAGTCTTGAGGCCTATCGCAGCAGCTTTAAAACCAAGCAGGACTTGATGGTCATGGACCCAAGCTCTGAGTTCTTAAAATTCATGAAGAGTAGCAGACCACAATCTTCTAATTCGGGTGCGGTGGCCAAGTAATGAATCGCTGGTTACTACCTGAAAATATTGCAGATATCTTGCCTTCAGAGGCTAGAAAGATTGAAGATTTACGTCGTATTCTTTTAGATCGTTTCCAGGCCTATGGCTATGAATTGGTCATGCCTCCCATGTTGGAGTACTTGGATTCATTATTGACTGGTTCTGGCCAAGATTTAAATCTAAAAACATTTAAATTGGTTGATCAGATTTCAGGTCGAACTCTGGGTTTACGCGCAGATATGACCCCTCAGGTTGCCAGAATCGATGCGCACCTGCTGAATCGCCAAGGTGTTACTCGTCTTTGCTATGCTGGATCAATTCTTCATACCCGAGCTGCTGCTGGATCAAGTTCTAGAGAGCAGTTGCAATTGGGCGCTGAGATATATGGTCACGCTGGTTGGGAAGCAGATCTTGAGATCCAGGCTTTGTTAAATGAAGTCCTCAATTTAAGTCAAGTTGGTTTAATCACCTTGGACATGTCCCATGCTGGTCTTTTAACGGCTATTTTGGGTGATTTCTCGCCAAAACCTGAGTCACTGGATGCTCTTTACTCTGCTTTGCAGACCAAAGATTTGCCGGGCTTGAGTTTAGCTCTTGAAGATTGGCCGGCTGATGTTAAATCAGCTGTATTGGCTTTGGCCAATCTGAGTGGCTCACCTGAAAAAGTCTTGGCCCAGGCCCGTCAAAACCTACCTAAAACTGTGGCAGTAAAAGCGGCTTTGGATGAGTTAGAGCGTCTTTGTGCAGCGGTTGCAGCATTGCCAAATGCTCCCCAGCTGAACTTGGACCTCTCAGATCTGAAGGGTTACCAGTATCACAGTGGTGTGATGTTCGCTGCTTACGTTGATCAATTGCCGCAACCAATAGCCAGAGGCGGTCGCTATGACCATGTTGGTCAAGCTTTTGGTCGTCCACGTCCAGCAACGGGTTTTTCACTTGACCTGTTAACTTTAGCGAATTTATCACCGCTAAACCCGCGCAAGTTAGCGATTCAAGCGCCTTGGATTGTGGATGCAGGTCTCGATAAGGCAATCGCCACTTTGAGGGGTAATGGCGAGGTGGTGATTCAAGTTCCAGCCGGCACAGTGATTGAGGCTGCTGAGTACGATTGTGACCGCGAGTTGGTGAAGCAGGGGCTGCCCATCGTCATCGTGAATCCGAGCGCCCCCGTCGGCCCGCGCGGCC
>JBJOKN010000076.1:0-7367 GCA_046046075.1 Pseudomonadota bacterium | reverse complement strand
TACATGACAACTTTGCGTCCTTGGCAAGCGGTTGGTGTAAAAACCAGGCCGCTGGTTGCTGGAATCTCAAAGTAGGGGATTGGTTTACCAAGTGCTACGGTCATTAAGTCTCCAGTTTTATTATTTATGCTACTTTTAAGCATATTTATATCAGACTTATTAAAAAAGTCGATTTTTTTAATCACTTTTCAATCAATAAAGCTGCTACTACTTTTCGGCCTTCAGCCATGAGGACATTGTATGTACGACAGGCAGCCTGTAAATCCATGGTTTCTAGACCAATATTACGAGCAATCAAGGGTGCAATCAGGGCTGGTTGTGGGAAGCGGATCCGATCGCCACTGCCAAAAATCACCACGGCGGGCTCTAGTTTTGCAATTTGTTCAAAATCCTCGGTTTTGATGTCCTCAAAACGGGTGCAAGACCACTCAATCACAGGGCTTTCTGGCGACAAAAACACAGAACTGGTGTAACGCTGAGCATTGATTTCGATGTAATCCTGGCCGTAGGCTGAAACCGTGTTCAAGGAAGGCTGCTTATCCGGTTGTAGTTTCACGTTAAATCGCCTCAGGCTCTGTCATAATTACAAAATTATAGATAAATTAAGACTTTATAGTATTCCTGTAAGTCTCTAAGTGATTATTGTGAAAGAAATTAAAAAATCCTCCAAATTAAATAACGTTTGCTATGACATACGTGGACCCGTTCTTGAGCTTGCTCAGCAGATGGAGGAAGAGGGTCAAAAGATTATCAAGTTGAACATTGGTAATGTGGGCGTGTTTGGTTTTGATCCTCCTGAAGAGATTCAGTTGGACATGATTCGCAATCTACCGAATTCAGCGGCTTACTCTGATTCCAAGGGGATTTTCTCTGCGCGTAAAGCGATCATGCACTACTGCCAAGAAAAAGGTATTCAGGGCGTGACCTTGGATGACATTTATACAGGCAATGGTGTTTCAGAACTTATTGTTTTGGCCATGAATGCTTTGTTAAACGTTGGTGATGAAGTGTTGGTGCCAGCGCCTGACTATCCTTTATGGACAGCGGCGGTCAGTCTTTCAGGCGGAACACCCAAGCATTACTTATGTGATGAGACCAAAGATTGGTCCCCAGACATTGCTGACATCAAAGCAAAAATCACTCCTAAGACCAAAGCGATTGTGGTGATCAATCCGAATAATCCAACCGGTGCTTTGTATGGCGATGACGTGCTCAAAGAGATCATTGCTTTGGCACGCGAGCATGGCTTGATCATCTTTGCTGATGAGATCTACGACAAGACTTTGTTTGATGGTGAAAAGCACACATCGATTGGCGCATTATCAAGCGATGTTGTGACGGTCACATTCAATGGTCTATCAAAAAATTACCGTGCTTGTGGCTATCGCGCAGGTTGGATGGTTGTATCGGGAGATAAAAGCGGCGCCAAGGATTACATCGAGGGCTTGAACATGCTTTCATCCATGCGTTTGTGCGCTAACGTACCAGGTCAAAATGCGATTCAAACCGCCTTGGGCGGCTATCAAAGCATTGATGATTTGGTGGCAGAAGGTGGTCGCTTGCGTCGTCAACGAGACCTTGCTTGGGAGTTGGTCACGAAGATACCTGGTGTGACATGCGTGAAGCCTAAAGCAGCTTTGTACTTATTCCCTAAGTTGGATCCTGAGATGTATCCAATTGAGAATGATCAAGACTTCATTGCGAATTTACTGCGTGAAGAAAAAGTTCTATTGGTTCAGGGCAGTGGCTTTAATTGGCCTAAGCCAGACCACTTTAGGATTGTTTTCTTGCCGCATGAAGATGTATTGCGCGAGGCTATTGCGAGACTTGCTAAGTTCTTGGAGCGTTATCGCCAAAAGTACGGCAAAAAGTAAGTTAATTTATTTCAGGAGTAAGAGTTTTTAGTTATGAAACCTATTCAAGTTGGCCTTCTAGGCATCGGTACTGTTGGTGGCGGTGTGTTCAATGTGCTTGATCGTAATCAAGAAGAAATCACTCGTCGTGCTGGTCGTGGTATTCAGATTCACACAGTTGCTGACCTTGATACCAAGCGTGCTGAAGAGTTGGTCAAGGGTCGTGCCAAGGTGGTGGGCGATGCCAAGCAAGTTGTGAATGATCCTGAAATTGATGTGGTCGTAGAGTTGATCGGCGGTTATGGCATTGCCAAAGAATTGGTCTTGGCAGCAATCAACAATGGCAAACACGTGGTGACTGCCAATAAGGCACTTTTAGCCGTTCATGGCAACGAGATTTTTGCCGCTGCTCAAGCCAAAGGCGTGACAGTTAACTTTGAAGCAGCTGTTGCTGGCGGTATTCCAATCATCAAGGCGTTGCGTGAGGGTTTGACTGCCAACCGCATTGAATGGATCGCTGGCATCATCAATGGCACAACCAATTTCATTTTGTCTGAAATGCGTGACAAAGGTTTGGACTTCGATGTTGTTTTAAAAGAAGCTCAACGTTTGGGTTACGCAGAAGCTGATCCAACATTTGATATCGAAGGTGTGGATGCTGCACATAAAGCCACCATCATGAGTGCGATTGCATTTGGTATTCCGATGCAGTTTGATAAGGCTCACGTCGAGGGTATCACCAAGCTATCTGCAACAGACATCAAATACGCCGAGCAGTTGGGCTATCGCATCAAGCTACTGGGCATTACTAAAAAAACCAAAGATGGTATTGAATTGCGCGTTCATCCAACCTTGATTCCAACAAAACGTTTGATTGCAAACGTCGAAGGCGCAATGAATGCAGTTCAAGTGATGGGTGATGCTGTAGGAACCACTCTTTACTATGGTAAAGGTGCTGGTGCAGAACCAACAGCTTCTGCTGTGATTGCAGATTTGGTGGATGTGGCACGTTTGCAAACCGCCGATCCTGAGCACCGCGTGCCACACTTGGCATTCCAGCCGGGTTCAATGGTCAATACGACCATCATGCCAATGGGTGAGATCACTACCAGCTACTACTTGCGCTTGCGAGTTGCTGACGTGACAGGCGTTTTGGCTGACATCACCCGTATTTTGGCAGATAACAGTATTTCAATTGATGCCATGTTGCAACGTGAAGCAGGTGATGGTGAAAACCAAACCGATCTCATCATGTTGACGCATGAGACCAAAGAGAAAAATATTTTGGCGGCTATTGCCAAGGTTGAGGCTTTGAAAACTGTTGAAGGTTCAGTCACAAAAATTCGTTTAGAAAACTTAAGTTAATTCAATTACGCAATGCACTACATTTCAACCCGTGGTCATAACGCCCATCAAACGTTTTCAGAAATCCTTCTAGGCGGCTTGGCCGCTGACGGAGGTTTGTATTTGCCCGTCAAATATCCTCAAGTCACCGCAGCTCAATTGGATGCTTGGCGTGGACTTTCATACGCTGATTTGGCTTTTGAAGTTTTAAGCCTTTACTGCGATGACATCCCTCAGGAAGATTTGAGGGCTTTGGTCAGAAAAACGTACACGGCTGAAGTCTATTGCAATGGTCGTTCGGATGATTCGGCAACAGACATCACGCCGATTCATTGGTTGGGTGATGAGCAGGGAACTCGTTTGGGTTTATTAAGCTTATCTAATGGTCCAACCTTGGCATTCAAAGACATGGCCATGCAGCTCTTAGGCAATTTATTCGAGTACACCTTGAACAAGCAAGGTCAAGAGCTCAACATTTTAGGTGCCACTTCAGGAGATACCGGCAGTGCTGCTGAGTATGCGATGCGCGGTAAAAAAGGTGTGCGTGTTTTCATGCTCTCGCCAAAAGGCAAGATGAGCGCATTCCAAGTTGCACAGATGTATTCCTTGCAAGATGAAAACATCTACAACATTGCTATTGATGGTGTTTTTGATGATGCGCAAGATATTGTTAAGGCTGTGAGTAATGATCATGCATTCAAAGCTCGCCACAAAATTGGTACTGTGAACTCAATCAATTGGGCCCGCGTGGTGGCTCAGGTGGTTTATTACTTCCAGGGTTATTTATTAGCCACGAAAAACAGTACTCAGAAAGTTTCGTTCTGCGTTCCTTCAGGCAACTTCGGTAATGTTTGTGCAGGCCATATTGCTCGTATGATGGGCTTGCCAATCGAAAAGCTGGTTGTGGCTACTAATGAAAATGATGTTTTAGATGAGTTCTTTAAAACTGGTGTTTACAGAGCGCGTAAATCAGCTGAAACTTTCCACACCACCAGTCCATCGATGGATATTTCTAAGGCAAGCAATTTTGAGCGTTTCATTTATGACTTGATGGGTTGTGACGCTGCAAAAACTGCGCAGATGTTCAAGGATGTTGAGACCAAGGGTGGTTTTGATTTATCACAAGACCCTGCCTATAAAAACATCGCTCAATATGGTTTTGTTTCAGGTAAGAGCACTCACCTTAATCGTCTAGAAACAATCAGAGATATTCATGCCAAGTACAGCGTATTGATTGATACGCACACAGCGGATGGTGTCAAAGTTGCCCGTGAAAATCTACAAAGCAATATTCCGATGTTGGTCTTAGAGACAGCATTGCCAATTAAATTTGCAGAGACCATCGAAGAAGCCATTGGTCGAACGCCTGATCGTCCAGCATCATTCATTGGTATAGAAAATAAGCCGCAACGCGTGGTTGATATGCCTGCGGATGTTCATCAGGTGAAAGACTTCGTTGCCGCCAACACGGGTTTGTGATTGATGAGTCAAATTCAGAGTCAACAAAATCCTCCGACGATGGCCAAAAGTTCTTTACCGGTCATTGGATTTGTTGCCTACTCTGGCACTGGTAAAACGACCTTGATTGAGCAGTTGATCACATTCTTGACTGAGAACTCTTATAAGGTGTCAGTCATTAAGCACACGCATCATCACTTTGATATTGATAAACCCGGTAAAGATTCTTATCGTCATAGAGAAGCAGGCGCCTCAGAAGTTCTGATGGTCTCTGACCAGCGTTGGGTATTGATGCACGAGCTTAGGCAGGCTGCTGAGCCAACTATTGAAGAGCAGTTAAGTATGCTTTCTCCTTGTGACCTCGTTATTGTTGAGGGTTTCAAAGATGCCAATATTCCAAAAATTGAATTGTGGCGTTTTGAACATGATGAGTGCCTTGCCAATCCTGTTAGGGCTAATCAAGATAAATTTATTCAGGCGATTGCTTACCCTGGTGGTATCGATGCTGTGCATAAGCCAGATTTGAGCAGAGATATTCCAGTGCTTGATTTGAATGATATTGAACAGATCGCACAGCAAGTCCTTTCAATCTCAGGTGTTTTAGCAAAATAAGCCTAAAATCATTAGACTAAGACCATGTCGCAAGTCGTGAACAAACCCCCTATGAAAACCGCAGCAGAGGCTCTTGAGCATCTACTGGCTCAAGCATTGCCCAAAGCTGAAATTGAAATGGTCAACACTCAAGATGCTTTGGGCAGAATTCTGGCCAATGACATACTGAGTCAAGTTGATGTGCCTCCTATGAATAACACCCAGATGGATGGCTATGCCGTTCGTGTGGCAGACATTGATTCTTCAGGACAAAGTTTCCCGGTTTCTCAACGTATTCCAGCGGGACATGTTGGAACTGAGCTCGCATCTGGCACGATTGCCAGAATTTTCACTGGTGCGACCATCCCACCTGGTGCCGATGCTGTGGTGATGCAGGAAGACTGCGTATTGAATGGTGATCTGGTCACAATTCAAGAAGTGCCCAAGCAAGGTCAATGGATCCGATTGCAGGGCGAAGATTTAAAAGCAGGGGGCGTGGCCTTGAGCAAGGGCACTTATCTCAGAGCTCAAGAGTTAGGCGTTGCTGCTTCGGCTGGATATGATCAATTACCAGTTATCAAAAAGATCAAAGTAGCTGCTTTTTTTACTGGTGATGAATTGACTCTGCCAGGTCAGCCACTAAAGCCTGGAGCTATTTATAACTCCAACAGAGATACCTTGTTAGCCTGCATTCGTTCACTAGGTTGTGAAGCAACTGACTTGGGCATCGTGCCAGATACCTTAGAGGCTACCCGAGATGCTTTGCGACGCGCTAGCAAAGATCACGATTTGATCATCACCTCTGGTGGAGTATCGGTCGGAGAGGAAGATCACATCAAGCCAGCTGTGAGTGCTGAAGGTCGTCTAGATATGTGGCAAATTGCGATCAAGCCAGGTAAACCTTTGGCATTTGGCGCTGTCAGAAAGCAAGGAGCTGAGCATTTAGAAACCTGGTTCATGGGATTACCAGGTAATCCAGTGTCTAGTTTTGTCACATTCCTTTTATTTGTTCGACCATTCATTGCTAAGTTGCAGGGAAGAGCTCATTCAAATCCCCCGGTGATCATGATGCGTGCAGATTTTGATTGGCCAAAAGCTGATCGTCGTAATGAATTTTTGCGTGTGCGCATCAATGCGCAAGGCGGCTTAGATTTATTCCCTAACCAAAGCTCAGGCGTTTTAACCAGCGCCTCATGGGCTGATGGTTTGGTTGATAACCCACCGCTACAAGCCATTAAACCCGGTGATATGGTCAAGTACATGCCTTTTTCAGGAATGATTTAAGCTATCACTATGAAAATAACGATTAAATTCTTTGCTTCCTTGCGTGAAACCCTAAAAACATCAGAAGAACAATTTGATGTTCCTGCGTCAGTCAAAAATTTGACCGATTTGCGTCATCATTTGATGGGCAGGGGAGAGTCATGGGCTGAAGCATTGGCTGAGGGTAAAGCTGTGCGTATGGCTTTGAATCACCAAATGGTTGAGGGTCATGTGGCCTTGATTGATCAAGCTGAAGTGGCTTTCTTCCCTCCAGTGACAGGCGGATAAACATGCCAGTTCGTATTCAAACAGAAGACTTTGATCTCTCGCAAGAGATCAAGCAATTAAGAGCTGGTGATGCACGTGTTGGTGCGGTCGCTACTTTTGTTGGCACAGTGCGTGATCGCAATGATGGTTCTGATGTTGCTGCAATGACTCTGGAGCACTATCCAGGCATGACCGAAAAGTCTCTTGAGGAAATCATTGAAAAAGCCAAGGCTCGTTGGGATATTTTTGATGTATTGATCATCCATCGTGTGGGTCCACTGAACATCGAAGATCAAATCGTCTTAACAGCAGTGACCAGTGCTCATCGAGGCGAAGCCTTTGCCGCCTGCGAGTATGTCATGGACTACCTCAAGACCTTGGCGCCATTTTGGAAAAAAGAAGATACCCCTGAAGGAGCTCGCTGGGTGGATGCACGCCTGAGTGATGATGAAGCTCTGAAGAAGTGGCAGTAATAGCAGTTCTTGCAAATCCTCAAGCAAACTACATCAAGCGTTTAAATGGCGGCAAGCCTGCCAAAATCTTTTTGCCATAAGGTTTTGTTTTTAGTCGTTTATCTAAAACGATGATGGT
>JBJOKN010000188.1:0-2726 GCA_046046075.1 Pseudomonadota bacterium | reverse complement strand
GGATTGTTTTGGATGTTGGGTGTTTTGGCTGAAGTGATATTTTTTTACTTTCAAAGTTACTTTTTTGCCAGATTCACCACAAAGAACATTTTGCTTGCCGCCTACTTCATCGCGGTCGTGCGTTTTGCTTTGATGGCTTATGTCCCTGAATTGATCATTTTGATTTTGGCTCAAGTGATGCACGCTGCTACCTTTGGTGCACACCACAGTGCCAGCATCAAGATGTTGCAGACTTGGTTCAAGGGGCCTTTGCAGGCAAGAGGGCAGGCGCTGTACACCACCGTGTCATACGGCATTGGTGGCACAGTGGGTGGTTTGTTTGCTGGTTGGGTTTGGGAATACTTGGCGCCGCACCACGTCTTTGGTTTGGCAGCGCTCAGCAGCCTATTGGGTTACTGGTGCATCAGTCGCGTCAAACCACACCATGACACAGCAGTGATCAAGAACTAAAAATCACATGCCAGAGTAATTCGGGCCGCCAGAACCTTCAGGGTTTAACCAAACAATATTTTGTGTTGGATCTTTGATGTCACAAGTTTTGCAATGCACGCAGTTCTGCGCATTGATTTGTAATTGCTTGCCTTGCTCACCATCCACATACTCATAAACACCAGCAGGGCAGTAGCGTTGCTCTGGCCCATCAAACACCGGTAGGTTCGTGATTACTGGCACCATAGAATTAAGCAGCGTTAAATGCGCTGGCTGATTTTCTTCATGGTTCGTATTGGAAATAAACACTGAAGACAATTTATCAAAAGTGATTTTTCCATCCGGCTTTGGATAGTCAATTTTCTGACACTGATCAGCAGGTTTTAAATACTCGTGATCAGCGTACTTGGTGTGAACAGTCCATGGCACATTGCCGCCAAATAATTTTTGTTCAATGCCCACCATCAAAGTACCCACATACAAACCTTTGCCCATCCATGGTTTGAAGTTGCGCCAGAGCGTTCTTGTGCAATGGCGTCAAAGGCAGCTTCAGCTGCCAACATGCCGGTCTTGATCGCAGCATGACTGCCTTTGATGCGAGAAGCATTTAAAAAGCCTGCATCGCAACCAATTAAGGCGCCGCCTGGGAACACTGTCTTTGGCAAACTGTTCAAGCCACCTGCGGTGATTGCGCGGGCACCATAGCCAATGCGTTTACCGCCTTCAAAGAACTTGCGCACGCTGGGGTGTGTTTTGTAACGCTGGAACTCTTCAAAAGGACTGAGATAAGGATTGTTATAAGACAAGCCCACCACAAAACCAACAGCCACTTGATTGTTCTCTAAGTGATACAAAAATGAACCACCATAAGTATCAGAACTCAGTGGCCAACCAGCGGTGTGGATCACCAAGCCTTCTTGGTGAAGTGCTGGATCGATTTCCCATAACTCTTTGATGCCTAGACCATAGCTTTGTGGGTCTTTGCCATCATCTAATTGATAGCTCTCGATCAATTGTTTACCCAAGTGACCGCGAGAGCCTTCAGCAAACAGCGTGTACTTGGCACGTAACTCCATACCCAATTGGAAATTCTCAGTGGCTTGGCCATCGCGACCAACGCCCAAATTGCCTGTGGCAACGCCGACCACTTCACCAGATTCACCAAATAAAATTTCTGCAGCTGGGAAGCCTGGGAAAATTTCTACCCCAAGGTTCTCAGCTTGGGTACCCAACCAACGGGTGAAGTTCGATAAGCTCACCACATAGTTGCCATGATTTTTAAAACACTCAGGCAACATCCACTGGGGAGTGGTGTAAGACTTATTCTCAGTGAGGAACATGAAACGATCTTCAGTGACTGCCGTATTTAATGGCGCACCTTGTTCTTTCCAATCAGGGATCAACTCATTGATGCCGATTGGATCCATCACCGCGCCTGACAAAATATGCGCGCCGACTTCAGAACCTTTTTCTAAAACACACACAGAGATCTCTTGGCCTTTTTCAGCGCTCAATTGCTTTAAGCGAATCGCGGCTGACAAACCAGCGGGACCACCACCGACGATGACAACGTCATAGTCCATGGATTCACGCGGGCCAAATTGTTCGAGTAGCTCTGGGCTGGTATTCATGCAATCTCCATAAATGAGTTCTGTTGACTCACTCAATCACTGATTTAACACCTGTGATTTTAAGTTCATTCTCAATTGATGCTCTAACAAAGTGCAAAAGAGCTAAAAGAAGCCCCTTAAGCTCAAGTATTACAAGGGTTTAGGACGTTTATTCGGTTTTTGGGGCAATTCTGTCAAGGTATCGTCAATAGAATGGTATATAAATAGATGTTTGGCATATTGTTTGCTTACTAGCTAATAGGTAAAACAATCGGTTTTAGAGGCTAAAACCAGCTATCTTTGAATCAAATGGGAGTTTTTCATGAATAAGGTTTACGGTTCTGCAAAAGAGGCTTTGGCAGATATTGTCAAAAATGGCCAAACTTTTGCAGTGGGTGGTTTTGGTTTGTGTGGCATTCCTGAAGCATTGATCGCGGCATTGCGCGACACAGGTGCGACCAATCTGACAGCCATTTCAAATAATGCTGGTGTGGATGGCTTCGGTTTAGGCCAGCTATTAGAAACTCGCCAAATTAAAAAAATGATTTCATCCTACGTTGGTGAAAACAAAGAGTTTGAGCGTCAATATTTAGCCGGTGAGTTAGAGCTTGAGTTCACACCACAGGGCACCTTGGCAGAAAAACTTCGTGCGGGTGGTTGTGGCATTCCTGCTTTCTTTACTAAGAC
>JBJOKN010000187.1:0-3354 GCA_046046075.1 Pseudomonadota bacterium | reverse complement strand
AGCCAAAGCCTCGCGCATCAGAGCATGCTGAATGCGATTGGCTAAGAATCCTGGGATGTCTTGATTCACCAATACTGGTTTCTTGCCAGTTTCCTCAAAGAACTCACACACTTTTTTGGCCATCGATGGATCAGATGCTTGACCCAAAACAACTTCAACCAATGGCACGATGTGTGCCGGCATGAAGTAGTGCATATTGAACATGCGATCAGCTGTTTTAAGGCTGAGGCTGATTTGACTGATTGGAAATCCTGAACTATTGCTGCCGATTGGAATATGAGTGGGAACTCTCTTATCCAATGAGGCAAAAATCATTTGTTTGAGCGCTAAATTTTCAGTGACTGTTTCTAGAACCAGAGTTACATCAGACCAATCTGACCAATCATCGATCGCACCAGTTTGTAACTGATTGCTTGAAATATCAATTGAGCCAGAGCTCAAGCCTTTGGCCAAGTCGATAATCTCAGTCGTTACTGCCTTCGCACGTTCAAGATTTCTGCCTAAAAGAATCACGCCACAGCCGCTGCTGATAAATCCTGCAGCAATACCCACAGCCATCGTGCCTGTGCCTAAAACAACCACCTTTTTCATGCTTGTCTCCATTATTTTTATGTCTTCCATCATACCTAAGTCAGCGCTTTGGTGTTGTTAGCCACAAGGCTTACAGATGCTGTTTTATTAGGGTTTTAACTGAGTCTTTGAAGCTAAAAACAGCTTTGTTTTATAGCCTAATCGGTCTAGGATATAGCTTGCATTTCCATTCGGGAAGTCTTTATATTTAATGAGATTTTTCTAAGTTTTTGAAGTGCATTGATTACCAATTAAATATAAAAAATAGAGAGACAAACATGCCCATTATTCAATCCGTTGAAGTCACTGCCGTTAGCGTGCCACTTGATCATGTGACATCCTTTTCTACTAGAACAGTTTCTGAGAGACATTACTGTTTGGTCAAAGTACGCAGTAAAGATGGTCACGAAGGTATCGGTTTTTGCTATGTTGGCAGTGCTGCTGGAGAACTGGTCAAGTTAGCAGTTGAGCAACTCTTTGCACCAAAACTGATTGGCCAAGATAGTCATCGCACCGAAGGTATTTGGCAAGAGATGTACACCGAGTCAATTTTGCAAGGTCGCTCAGGCAGTGTGATGCGTGCTATTTCTATTTTGGACATCGCGCTTTGGGATTTGAATGCCCATTCAGTCAATTTACCTTTACACCGTTATTTGGGTTCTTTTGTGAATGACCGTGTTCCAGCCTATGCCAGCGGTGGCTATTACTTGGATGGCAAAACGCCTGCCAAGCTTGGTAAAGAAATGGAAGGCTATGTGAAGTTGGGCTTCAAAGCCGTCAAAATGAAAACAGGTCGCCTAAGCCCTAAAGAGGAAGAGGCTCGTTTAAAAGCTGTGCGATCAGCCGTTGGCCCAGACATCATCGTCACCATGGATGCGAATAATGCATGGCGTGACATTCCAACAGCCATGGAATACATGAAGCGCTTTGAGCAATACAACCCCTACTGGATGGAAGAGCCTTTCTCTCCTGATGCGATTGATCTTCATGCCCGCTTAGCGAAACTCACCAGCATCACCATTGCTACTGTTCAGAATGGCGCAAGATTGCTGCTTATGCGGACGTTAAAGGCATTACCTTGAGCCCGCACTGGTTCCATGATTTGCATGCTCCATTGGTGGCTGCAACTCCCAATGCACGTTTTGTCGAATTTTTCGTGGATGATCAGGTCTTGAATTTCAGACGTTTGATCAACAAGCAACTCAAATTTAAAGATGGTGATTTGATCTTGCACACCACGCCAGGTCTAGGTTTTGGCTTTGATGAAAAGGCTCTTAAAAAATACGCGATTGGGAAAAACACATGGACCATCATCAAATAAGTCCGGCCAGAGCCAAACAATACGTTCAAGAGGTATTCGCCAAACTGGGCATGCCTCATGAGGACACACAGATCGCTGCTGAATACATCGTCAGAGCTGATTTGGTAGGGGCTGATGGTCATGGTTTATTTCGTATGCCGCAGTATGTTCAGCGCTTCTTACAAGGGGGTATGAACATTCACGCCAAGATCAAAACCATCAAAGACAGTGGCCCTATGGCTTTGTTAGATGGTGATAATGGTTTGGGTCATTTGGTCATGGTTCGATCAACCGAAATGGCGATTCAGAAAGCCAAAGAGTTTGGTATTGGTTGGGTAGGATCAAACAATGGCAATCATTCTGGAGCTGGTGCTCATTATGTGAACAGAATTGCAGATGAGGGCTTGGTGGGTATCTATTTAGCGGTTGGTAGTGCCAATCACATGGCACCCACGGGCGGTTCAAGTCGTTTATTGTCCACCAATCCAATCGCCTTTGGTGTTCCAGCAGGTCCTGGTAAACCGCATGTGATTCTAGACATGGCCACCACGGTCACAGCGTTTGGAAAAATCAAAGTCAAAGCCCAAAAGAATGAGGCCATGCCAGTAGGCTGGATGATTGATCAACAAGGTCAACCCATCACCGATCCTAAAAAAGCGGCTGAGGGTACTTTATTGCCGATTGGAGATCATAAAGGCTATGGCTTGGCTCTGATGATCGGTATGTTGGCTGGATGTATGAACGGCGGCGCCATGGGCAGTAATGTGGTGGACTTCAATAAAGACAGCAGTACGATTGCCAACACTGGTCAAACCATGATTGCGATCAATCCTGATTTCTTCATGGGACAAGACTATTTCTTGAGTGAAGTAGGTCGCGTGATTGATGAGTTGCATGCATCAAAAACTTTGCCTGGCGTTGATCGTATTCGAGTGCCAGGTGAGGGTGCGAAAGCCACAGAAGAAAAAAGGAGCCAAGAGGGGATTCCTTTGGCTCCTGAGTTGCGCGCAGCATTGAATGAATGTGCGCAGAGTTTGGGTGTTGCTACTATCTAACTAATGACAATCTAAAAAGATGTATCAAGCGGTCTTGTTGATTATTTCTTTTTAGATTGTTCGTAGCGCGCTTTGTTTTCTTCATTCGGCGGGTACAAGCCAGGAAGTGCTGCACCGCCCTTGACTTGCTCCATGATCCAAGATTCAAGATTCTCTTGCTCAGGCGCTGTTTTAACCATCTCGTCCACAAGATCAGCTGGGATTAAAACTGCGCCGTCATCATCGATCACAATCACATCATTCGGGAAAATTGCCACACCACCGCAGCCAATTGGTTCTTGCCAAGCCACGAAAGTCAAACTGGTGACTGAAGGAGGGGCTGCAACACCACTGCACCATACAGGTAATTTGGTTTCTAAAACACCTGCCACATCACGAACCACACCATCAGTGACCAAAGCAGCCACCTGACGTTGCTTCATGCGTTGA
>JBJOKN010000075.1:0-5509 GCA_046046075.1 Pseudomonadota bacterium | reverse complement strand
CTTGGCAGCGATGCGCCATACACCGGATATATATCAAGAAGCTCTTAAAAAGAATATTGTGATTGTTTGCCCAAGTACTTTATTGGCAACCGTCAGAACAGTGGCTCATTTATGGCGCCAAGAACACCAGAACCGCAATGCTCAAGAAATCGCGCGTCAGTGTGCATCTCTTTATGACAAGTTTGTTGGTTTTGTTGAAGACTTGGATAAAGTTGGTCAACGTTTAGAACAAGCTCAAATCAGTTATTCAGATGCTGTTGGTAAATTAAAAACTGGTCGTGGTAATTTGATACGCACGGCTGAGAACGTTAAAAAATTGGGCGTTAAACCCAATAAATCACTTCCTTCTAAGTTAACTGATGTAGCTGATGATGAATGAGTGACCACAAGTTAAATACTGAATTTATTTCTTGGTCTTAATTCTTTTTCTAAAATTGTTGATAAATTTGTTCAATAAAAAAACCCGCATTCATCATGCGGGTTTTTTGACTGCGCTCTTGTTAGAGCATTGAACCAGTCCTTGCGAACTGGCTCTGTCGTGAATTACTTACGACCGCGACGAGCAGCTGGCTTCTTAGCAGCTGAAGCACGTGTTGCTGGCTTAGCAGCAGCTGATTTAGCTTGCTTAGCAAAACCTTGAATTGCTTCAACAGCTTGCTCTGCATTTGCTTCAGCAACAGCAGCAGCTTCTTTAGCAGCAGCTTGGAATTGCTCGAAACCTTGGATTGCTGAACCAACAGAAGTTTTCAATGCATTAACAAATACATCTGAACCAGCTGGTGCGTTAGCAGCAAAAGTGTTTACCCAGTTTTGCACGCCTTCTTGGAACTGCTCTAATTGAGCTTCAGCAACTTCTGCCAACTCAACTTGACCTTCGCGAACAATCTTCGCTACAGCGCGCTGATGAGCAGCTAGCTTGTTACCCAAAGGTGCCAATGCGTCGCTTTGTACATATGAAACGAAAGCTTGTGGATCCTTAACTGTCAAAGCTTGCTCTAAACCGTCTTGAGCTTCAACGATCACTGCTTTAGTTGCTGAGAAGTTCAAGTCAGCCAATTCTTGAGCGCGCTCAATTGCTTTTGTGCTCAATGCGAATGCTGTGTTCAAGCTCTCGCCTTGGATTTCTGCCATTTTTGCTGTGATTTGATCTTGGTTCATGTTTACTCCAAATAGGTTAGTTAATTATTTTGCAGCGCATATATTGCACTGCACAAACTCTATTTTAGGGAATAAATATGACAATTCAAGGTATTTTTGTTGCATTGCGACAAAAATGGAGAATTTCTCACATTGCGAGAAACAGTCATTGAATTACTTGAGGATTTTTGGTGCCCCCTGACAGAATCGAACTGCCAATCCATGATTACAAGTCAAGTGTTATACCATTTAACTAAGGGGGCCTGCGCTGATGTTGCTGGCTTTACTACAGAATTACTGTCTTACCTTTACTACTTTTTTGTTTGCTGCTAAGCCCAATATTCTAACTTATTTCACCAGCTTTAGGCTAGGTCTTCCTTTAGAAATCGGTGTATTTTTGTCTTCCGTAGGCTCTGGTAGAGTTATTTTCTCAACCGGGAAAGACATGCCCTGGCCATTTTCTTTGGCGTATATCGCCATCACATTCGACATGGGCACATTGATATCTCGAGGCACTCCAGCAAAGCGGGCCTTGAATGAAATCCAATCATTGTCTAAAGACAATTGCTGACAAGCATCAGGGCTGATGTTTAAAACAATTTCATTGTCTTTCACATAATCCATCGGAACTTGCACATCTTCTGTCACGAAGACCGCGATATACGGCGTAAAACCATGATCCACACACCACTGGTGCAGTGCGCGGATCAGATAGGGTTTGTTGCTTGGAACAGCGCTCATAAAATCCATTGAGCAGTGATGGCTAATTAGTCACCTAATTAGCGACGCATCACTTTCTCAGAAGGTGTCAACGCTTCGATATATGCAGGACGGCTGAAAATACGCTCTGCGTATTTCATCAACGGGGCAGCATTGCGAGATAAATCAATACCGTAATGCTCTAAACGCCATAACAATGGTGCAATCGCCACATCTAACATTGAGAAGTCATCACCCAACATGTATTTATTCTTAATGAAGATTGGTGCCAACTGTGTCAAACGATCACGAATCGCTAAACGAGCTTTTTCATGATTCTTTTCTGCAGCCTTGCCTTTTTCATTTTCCAAGGTTGATACGTGAATGAATAATTCTTTTTCAAAATTGAACAAGAACAAACGTGCACGTGCGCGCGCCACTGGATCAGGCGGCATCAACTGTGGATGTGGGAAACGCTCATCGATGTACTCATTGATGATGTTTGACTCATAAAGAATCAAATCACGTTCAACCAAAATAGGTACCTGACCATAAGGGTTCATCACAGAGATGTCTTCTGGTTTATTAAATAAATCAACGTCACGGATTTCAAAATCCATGCCCTTCTCAAACAAAACCAAACGACAACGCTGCGAGAACGGGCAGTTAGTGCCCGAATACAAAACCATCATGGGTCAATCTCCTAATTATTTTTTTAGCGGATGTCTTTCCAGTAAGACTTATTCAAACCCCAAGCCAATACTGTAAATACTGCTAAGAACATCAAAACCCAAACGCCTAAACGTTTGCGATCCAACTGTGCAGGCTCACCCATCCATTGAAGATAAGCTACCAAATCAGCCATTGCATCATCAAACTCTTGTGGCTTTAACTTACCAGGAGTCACTTGCTCAAAGCCTTTGAAAACGTGAACAGTCTTCGTGGCATCGTGCGGATCTTTTTCATCAACAAACTTGGCCGTGCGAACACCTTGCAATTCCCACATCACGTGCGGCATTGCCACTGCAGGATATGCCATGTTGTTCCAACCAGTGATCTTCGTGTCGTCTTTGTAAAAAGTACGCAAATAGGTGTACAAATAATCAACACCTTTGGCACGAGCAATCACGGACAAATCAGGAGGCATTGCACCGAACCATGCTTTGGCATCTTTCGGTGAGATGGCCACATTCATCATGTCGCCAACTTTTTCACCACTGAACAATAAGTTTTGCTTGATCTGCTCGTCCGTTAAACCAATATCACGCAAACGGTTGTAACGCATGCTCACAGCACCGTGACAATTCAAACAGTAGTTAACAAATAACTTGGCGCCGTTTTGTAATGCCACCTCACTGTTCACACGTTTTGGTGCCGAATCTAATGGGAAGTTACTGCCAGCAGCAAAAGCGACATTCACCGCTAACAACGCAGCAACACCGCCAAACATTTTCCAGATGATTTTTTTCATTTTAATTTTTCCTTTTGGGTGCTCGCGATCAATGCGCAACAAAATTAACGCGACTTGGCACTGGCTTGAATTGACCCATCTTGCTCCACCATGGCATTGCCAAGAAGAAACCAAAATAAATCAATGTACCCAATTGAGACACCTTCTCACCGATTGGTGAAGGTGGCTGAATACCCAAGTAACCCAAGACAATGAACGTCACCACAAATAGGCCATAAATATATTTCTGACCTTGTGGGCGATAACGAATTGATTTAACTGGTGAGTTGTCCAACCATGGCAAGAAGAAGAAAATCACCACTGAACCACCCATCACCATCACACCCCAGAACTTGGCATCAAACAAGAAGAAGCCAGCTGCAAGTGCCACCAAAATACCAACACAAATGCCCTGTACTTTTTTGTCTTTTGTGCCACGAATCACAAGACCCAATAACGCTGCAGCAAATAGCCACATTGGGATCAGGAATTCACCGGTCACAGCACGCAACATTGAGTAGAACGGTGTGAAATACCAAACCGGTGCAATGTGCGGAGGTGTCTTCAAAGGATCAGCAGGAATGAAGTTATTGAACTCCAAGAAATAGCCACCCATCTCAGGCGCAAAGAACACGATGAAGGCAAAGATCATCAAGAACACACCAACACCCATGATGTCATGCACTGAGTAATACGGGTGGAAAGGAATACCATCAAGAGGCACGCCATTAGCATCCAAGTTCTCTTTGATCTCAACGCCGTCTGGGTTGTTTGAACCCACTTCGTGCAAAGCAACGATGTGAGCAGCCACAAGACCAATCAATACCAATGGCACAGCGATCACGTGGAATGAGAAGAAACGGTTCAAGGTTGCATCGCCGACCACATAGTCACCACGGATCCACAATGAAAGATCTGGGCCAACCAATGGAATCGCAGCGAACAAGTTAACGATCACTTGAGCGCCCCAATATGACATCTGACCCCATGGCAACAAATAGCCCATGAAAGCTTCAGCCATCAAGCACAAGAAAATCGCGCAACCGAAAATCCACACCAACTCACGTGGCTTACGGTATGAACCGTAAATCATGCCGCGGAACATGTGCAAATAAACCACCACGAAGAACATCGAAGCGCCTGTTGAGTGCAAGTAACGCACCAACCAACCCCATGGTACTTCGCGCATGATGTATTCAACAGATTGGAAAGCTTTTTCTGCATCAGGCTTGTAATGCATCACCAAGAAAATACCGGTGATGATCTGAATTGCCAAAACTAAAATTGCCAATGAACCAAAGAAATACCAAAAGTTAAAGTTCTTTGGTGCGTAGTATTTGGTTAAGTGACCTTCAATGGTTGAAGTCAATGGGAAACGAGAGTCTACCCAAGCCAATAATTTTGTTCCGCGTGAAGCGTTCGCTGGAACTTCTTTTTCATGAAATGCCATGGTCTACCCCTTAAGCTTTCTTGTCTTCACCAATGATCAACAATGTGTCGCTCGCGTACATGTGTGGCGGCACTTCCAAGTTATCTGGTGCAGGTTTGTTCTTGAACACGCGACCTGCCAAGTCAAATGTTGAACCGTGGCATGGGCACAAGAAGCCACCTGTCCAGTTATCTGGCAATGATGGCTGAGCGCCTGTTTCAAATTTAGTGATTGGTGAACAACCCAAGTGTGAACAAATACCAACTGCTACCAAGTACTCTGGCTTGATAGAGCGGTGTTGATTTTGCGCATAAGCAGGCGTCAAATCTTTTGGATTGCGCTCTGATTTTGGATCGGCTAATTCGCCTTCAATTTTTGCCAAAGATGCCAACATCTCTGGAGTGCGGCGCACAACCCACACAGGCTTACCGCGCCACTCGACTGTGCGCATTTCACCTGGCTGCATACCGCTGATATCCATTTCAACTGGAGCGCCTGCCGCTTTAGCTTTTTCTGATGGCGCAAATGTGCTCACCAAAGGAAGTGCTACTGCCGCTGTACCAACTCCACCCGCAACTGATGTTGCAATAAGCCATTTACGACGGCTCTTGTCCATGCTTTGTTCACTCATTACTGAATTTCCTCTAGAAAGGCATATATTTGACGTCAACTTCAGATTATAGCGAATCCGCCCCTCTGATTTAAACCCCATCAGATCAAAAAGACGGCAAAAACAGAGAAAAATTCATTAACTTACAAAGATGTAAGCCTCGAGTAACTCAAACCCTTGATTC
>JBJOKN010000186.1:0-4599 GCA_046046075.1 Pseudomonadota bacterium | reverse complement strand
CAAATGTTGTGGATCCCAATCACTGCAGCCGGCATTATCAATGGTATGGGGCACTACTGGGGTTATCGCAATTACGATTGCGAAGACGCCTCTACTAATTTGATGCCTTGGGGTATTTTGATTGGTGGCGAAGAGTTACATAACAATCATCACACCTACGCCACCAGTGCGAAGCTTTCTAACAAATGGTACGAGTTTGATATTGGTTGGGTTTATATCCGTGGATTAGAAATGGCTGGTTTAGCGAAAGTTAAAAAGCTACCGCCTAAGCCTGTATTGGCGGAGCTTGAACAAGCTTCAGAAAAGACTTTGCAAGCTGTGATTGCTAACAGATATGAAGTAATGGCGCGTTACTCAAAAACTTTGCGTCAAACTTTTGATGCAGAAGTTGCTCACATGAAAGAGCTTGCTGCGCAATTTGGTGACCAGCATCTTTGGTTGTACAAAGATGAAGCTAAGTTAACTCAGGCAGAACTTGCAAGCCTTGAGAAGCTCATGGCAACGAATAAGTCAGTGAAGTTGATGGTAGAGATGCGTCGCGAGCTAGCGAGTCTCTGGCAGCGCTCTCACGTGACCAAAGAGCAATTGATCACTCAGTTGCAGCAATGGTGTCATAAGGCTGAAACAAGTGGTATGTCAGGCTTGCAAGAGTTCTCCTTGCGCTTGCGCAGGTACACTGTTTAAAGCTGCTGAGGTAGCTTTAAATGGCCAAGAAAAATGGCCAACAAAAAACCCGCTCTAGAGCGGGTTTTTATTTGATCAAATCGATCTGCTTAATTTGATTAAGCCAAGAGATTTACTTGATCTTTGTTTCTTTGTAAGACACATGCTTGCGAGCTTTAGGATCGAACTTCATGATCTCCATCTTCTCAGGCATGGTGCGTTTGTTCTTTGTTGTTGTGTAGAAGTGACCAGTACCTGCAGTCGATTCTAATCGCGTCCACCTTTAGCCATTTTGCCGCTCCTTAGATTTCACCGCGAGTACGCAAATCAACCAATACAGCGTCGATGCCTACTTTATCGATCATGCGAAGACCGGCGTTGGTAATGCGTAAGCTTACCCAACGGTTTTCAGATTCAACCCAAAAACGACGATTTTGCAGATTAGGCAAAAAGCGACGTTTTGTCTTATTGTTTGCATGGGAAACATTGTTACTTGGCATACTTTTGCCATGACACACTCCTTGAATTGCGAAAAAAAGAGATTGTAGCAGGTGGCGAGAAACTATTCCACTATTTACTCAAAGGCATTCAGAATTGAATCAAAAAAAGTCCCTGATTTGACCTAAATTACATTCAAAAAACATCCATAAGTTAGTGATTACTATCTTTAAAAGGCATTATTTTAAGCTCCAAAAAAGACGATGCACCTCTTTTTGTGACAATGCAATGGTCTAGTAGATTCACCTCAATCAGTTGCAAGGCTTCATGCAAGATGACGGTCAAAGCGATGTCTTCTTGACTGGGTTTTAAGCTTCCACTGGGATGATTGTGAGCAATGATCAAATTACTCACATTTCTGAGTAAACATTCTTTGGCAATTTCACGAATATGAACGGCTGTTTCCGAGATGGAGCCTCTGAAGATTTCATGGGTATCAATCAGTCTCAAATGAATATCAAGATACAGGCAAACAAAGACTTCATACTCTCTTTGTCCAATGAGCCCAATCAAATAGCTTTTAACCAAGTCAGTAGAAGTCAAAATGCTTTGTTGCTTGATCTTCTCTTTATAACTGCGCTGCACCAGTTCATGGATGACCTGTAGTTGGGACCATTTGGAAATACCAATACCTTTGAAAGCTTCAAAGTCTTTAAAGCTGGCAGTGAGAATCGATGAGAGGGAGCCAAATTCCTGAAGAAGCCTATGAGATAAATTCAGAGAATTTTCTCCTTGGTTGCCAGTTCTTAGGATGATGGAGAGGAGCTCAGCGTCATTCATGGAGCTTGGGCCACTCAAGAGAAGTTTTTCTCGTGGCCGAGACTGCTCCGGCCAATTTTTGATCGATGTTTGGGCAGATTTCTCAGGGCTAGTTAAAATGTTGCCATGACTGAATCTAATATGGCTAGCGGAGCCGAAGTTACCGCCAATTCGTTCTTGACCTTGAACTACAGGATTTCTTTGCCCGAGGGTGGAGACGTCATGAACACTTTCGAGGACAAGCCTGCCACTTTGATGTTGGGCACAGGGCAGTTCTCGCCCACGCTTGAGCAAGCCTTGATTGGGATGCGGCTTAATGAGCGTAAAACTTTCACCATGGCTCCTGAGGCTGCCTTTGGTGAGAAGAACCCCGACTTGATCAGAACTATTTCTTTGACCACCTTGCGTGAGAATTCTTCTCCTGAAGAAGAGTATTTGCCTGGCGACATGATCGAGTTCAATGCGCCCAATGGTGCGACATACTCTGGAACGCTTCTGGCAATTGATGGTGATTCTGCAACCTTTGATTTCAATCATCCTTTGTCTGGCAAAACTATTTTGTTTGAAGCAGAAATCATCGCGATTCTTTAAATGACAGCTCCTGTTCAAGCAACCTCTGCAGTAGAGAATGATGGCGAAATCTTGCTGGCTCAACCCAGAGGTTTTTGTGCAGGAGTCGATCGTGCCATCACGATTGTTGAACAGGCTTTGACAAAGTTTGGCGCGCCTATTTACGTGCGCCATGAAATCGTTCATAACGCCTATGTCGTGAACGACTTGAGAGCTCGTGGCGCCATCTTTGTTGATGAGCTTCATGAGGTTCCTGCTGGCAACACTTTGATATTCAGTGCGCACGGGGTTTCTCCGGCAGTGCGCCAAGAAGCAGAGCAGCGAGGCTTGAAGATATTTGATGCGACCTGTCCTAAGGTGCACGTTGAAGTTATAAAAATGCGCAAAGAGGGCATGACGATCATCATGATTGGTCATCGTGGTCATCCTGAAGTTGAAGGCACCATGGGCCAGGCACCGGAAGGCATTCACCTTGTGGAGAACATTAACGATGTTCAAGCTCTGACAATTCCAGTTGATACTCCTGTTGCGTATGTCACTCAAACAACCCTGTCGGTTGATGAAACCAAAGAAATTGTGGATGCACTTAAAGCAAAATATCCACATATTCAGCAGCCGAAAAAGCAAGACATTTGCTACGCCACTCAAAATCGTCAAGATGCTGTGAAGTTCATGGCCCCACAAGTTGATCTAGTGATTGTGGTCGGTAGCCCCAATAGCTCTAACTCCAATCGCTTGAGAGAATTGTCTGAAAAGTTGGGGGTTGTTTCCTACATGGTCGATCATCCCAGTCAGTTAAATCCTGAGTGGTTTGTAGGAAAGAAGAGAATCGGTTTGACTGCTGGCGCATCCGCACCAGAGAGCTTGGCTCAATCAATCATTGATCGCATCAAAGAGCTGGGGCCAAAGAGTGTTAGACCCTTAGATGGAATTGTTGAGAACACAGCATTCCCATTGCCCAAGGGTCTTTGATACTTACTAAGATCTTAGTTGATCGACTTGATCACGCCTCTTAAGAGGTCAACCATTTGTTTTAATTCTTCGCGACTGATATTCAGTGCTGGCATGAAACGAATTAAATTTGGCCGTGGAGAATTCAATAAAAGACCGATAGGCTCGAGATTGCGAGCGCGTTCAACGATTTCAGGTCCAATGTCACGATTAAGTTTGAGTGCTCTTAACAAACCTTCACCGCGCTCACCATCGAGACCAAGTTCTTTGCTCAGATCAAGCAATAACTCTCTTAGGTATTGACCCTTGGCGAGTACTTCATCTAAAAATCCTGGCGCTAGTAACTGAGAGATCACACTGTGACCTACCGCAGTCATCAATGGGTTGCCGTTGTATGTGCCACCTTGATCACCTGGTTCAAAGCAAGCCACCTCATCAGTGGCCAGTAATGCTGCCAATGGCACGCCGCCACCAATGCCTTTACCCAAGGTCATGATGTCAGGGTTGATGTTGTAAAGCTGATGAGCAAATAATTTGCCTGTACGTCCGCAACCAGCTTGCACTTCATCAACAATCAAAAGAATCTTGTTCTGCTTGGTCAGTTCACGCAGATCGCGCATGAATTGATGATCTGCTGGAATAACGCCACCTTCACCTTGAACAGGTTCAAGCATGACGGCCACTGTTTTTTCATTAATCAGTTTTTTGACTGACTCGATATCATTTTTTTGCGTCATAGTAATTGACTTTTTGGCCAGGAAAAAATCACCGTAGAGATGTCGAAGGATCGACTGAAGCTAGGGAGAGGCCGAACGAATGAAGACAAAGGAGTGTTGAATGGGAGCTTTAGGTTTAAAGGATATTGCTAAACCTGCGACTGCGGAAACAGAAGTTTCCTTAGGTTCTCTTGCAGAGATGACAGGGTTTCCGGTTGATTATATCAAAAGGGAATTACTACTTTCGGGCGAAGAAGAGTTAAGTATGGAAGAGCTGAGAACAAAGGTTCTCGCTTACCTTAATTCGTTTTAATTTCTAACATACAAACCTTTTGTCAGTAGGACTTTTGGTTTTAGTTACTAAAAAGCCTAGCTTTATGCTAGGCTTTCTTATTTATGGACTCAAAAACATCTCAATATTGCCTGCTAGAACCAATCGACT
>JBJOKN010000074.1:0-5544 GCA_046046075.1 Pseudomonadota bacterium | reverse complement strand
CAAATGGACGAACTAATTTCATCTGTACCAACTCAACCAATCAAAAAAGACTTTTAACTTATTAAAGGATTAAAAAAAATGAAAAGAATCATTCTCGCAGTTATTACATTAGCAACAATTGCTGGATGCTCATCACAGAAAGGTACTAATTACCATTTCAATGGGAAAGCATCTGCAGAAATTAAGTCTGAGTTAATTTCACCAATGTGTGCTATTTCGTATTTTGCTTTTACCAAAGAAGGACTTGAAATGGCAAAAGCAAACAAACCTGGAACAGAGGACTTGGAGAAGTTTTTGTCAAAACCAATTGAATCTTATACACCTTTGGTTTTAAATATCTCTGACAATAAAGCATCATTTAACGGTGGTGCTCATGTAACTATTGAAAATGGTCAAATAGATTTAGGCACCTTACTTAAAGGTACAAGTTCAAATGAACCTGCCAAAGTTATCATTAATGAAAATCAAGTGATACTAGACACATCCAAAGAATCAACACCTTTTAGTGGTTGTGCTTACGTTTTCACTAAGAAGTAATTTTTATTACGCTTGACTAAGGGTTAAATCAGCAATGATTTAACCCTTTTTTATTAGTCAGCAATTAATAACTAATCATTATTTTCAGGAATCGATAAATGAAAAAAGGCACATATGTGCCTTTTTGGTAGTGTATTTGGTGGCGAATCAGGGATTCGAACCCCGGACCTGCGGATTATGATTCCGTCGCTCTAACCGGCTGAGCTAATTCGCCAAAGACCGAAAGTATAGCTTATTTTGCTGGCTTCACCTAGCGAGGCGCTGTTTGGGGAGGCAGGCAGGGCTTTAAAGCCCTGATATTGATGCTTTTTTAAAGCTTTTTGGTTGGTTTTCTTGAGATTTTCACCTCAAGCATCAACAAAGAGCTGCTACAACAGCAATACCCACGCCGCCAGCACCGCTCCACGCAGCAGCTTTTTTCAACTTGTATTTTGATAGGGGGCGATAAAAGTCTTCTCTGGATGCATAAAGGGAATCCAGTATTTCTTTGGGGCTGGTTTTTTTGATGAATAATTCTGTGACAACGCGATCAACTCTGAGTAAAGGTTTAATCACTCCTTTGCCATTGAAGAGATATTCAAACCAACCTTTTTGCTTGATTCTGTTCTGGGAAAATTCAATTTGATCAGCCTGAACCGACGAAATTTTTTCAGATGGTTGAGATTTCTTTTTGAATAAGATTTTTAAATTTCCCTTATCTTCTACTTTGACCACATCAAAGTACTGACTTGCTGCGCATGCAAGTGTGAATTTTGAGTAATAGAAAAGGTGTGCTTTGAAGTAAATATTGTGCGGCGATGCATCCGCTTGAAAAATATTTGGAACTTCGATGAATAGATAACCGCCATCTTTAATGCTTGAATAAAGTTTTTTCATCACCTCTAAAGGTTTTGCCATGTGTTCAAACACATGAAACAAGGTCACTATGTCTGCAGAAGAATCTTGAACATCTGACAGCATGGCTGTTTTGACTTCAACGCCGTATTGCTCTTTAGAAAATGTTGAGTAACCAAGATTTGGTTCGATACCTTTGGACTGTAAACCTCTTTTTTGAGCCATGTAGACAAATTCACCGCCACCTGCACCGATATCTAAAAGAACTTGATTGGATAGTGGAATGTGTGACTCAAGAAATCTGATTCTATCCAATGCAGTCATGCCTGCACGACGTACATATTTTGCTTTTGGCGAGTAAGTGCTTTTGTAGTCTTGGCGGTAATTGTGAGAGTAATAGATTTTTAATTCTTCATCGGAAGGAATTTCTTGTTGCTGAACAAGGCTGCAATCATTGCAAAATGAAATGGCTAATGGGGACTTGCTCTTAGCGTCATTTTGTAGATTGGTTTCTAGATTGGTTGAATTGCATAACTGACAAGAGGAGGTCATAAGTCACCATTGATTATTTGTAAAATTTTATGAAGTTTCAGCTAAGGGTAAATTGATCAGCAAGTTTTGCGGCTTGAACTTTAGGCACTTATCGATGTCATGAGCCATGGCAAGATAAATAGGCTTGCCGGCAATTTCAGGCAGCATGCGACCTTTGTCTATGAACTCTAATTTGAACAAGCATAAGACTCTTGCTAATTTTGAGTTGTCGACTGTTTCGCCGTTATAGAGAGCGTTCAAAATTTCGGTAGCATTCGCATCAAGACCGATGTGCCAAGACCATTTGGAGTCTGAGATCTGACCTTGAGGGGTGATGGTGACTTTTGTGCCGTGGAAGTGGAAGATCCACTTCTCAAGAAGTTTGCTCAAGGCAGCAGCACCATCTTGGTCATAGTTCAGTTGAAGAACAAAATCATGAGCTTCATCACGTTCCCAGTAATCATCGGCGTTATCTTTGATCAAAACATCTAAGTCAATACTTCTTAGCGGTGCTGAGTTTTGTTTGAGTAATTCACCAATGCTGCCAAAGCCACCAGTTTCTGCGTATTTTTCAACCGTGATTTGATCGGCTGACATGATGTGACCATCTTCGAGGATGGTGATTTTTTGCATTCTGAATAAGATCTCTGCAGCTCTTGTTTCAATAGCGGTTGGATTTTCACCCAAAAGATGTTGGCAAAGAATTTGGGTTAGTTGATCTACGAAGAGCGGTGGTACGTCAACGCCATCACCTTGAAATAAACCCAAGTAAAAATTTTCTAATGTGGGTGCTAGAACTAATTTGTCTCTGAAGCGCAACCAGATCTCATAGTTCACCTGAATATCAGGGTCTTGCATTTTTTTGATTTCAGCAGGATCAATCGTTGCTCTTGGATTATCTGTGAGTGATTGATGGATCTTTTGTTCCTGTGCGCAAGATTCAGGAATAAGAGCAAGCTCTGGCCTTCTTAAATAAGACCTTAAAAAATCATCAGTGATGATGAGTTGTCGATCTTGATTGACAGTTAGAAACTGGTAATTACTGTTGGGCCAAAATTTACGCATGATGTCTCGTTAGAATGTTTTTAGTATTGTGCAATGAAAATGAAATGAATCCATGAAATTAAGCCATAGACCGCTTCATTTTTAGGGTTAATGCCAAATTAATTATTTTTTGTTTTTAAGGCTTTCTTTTCTTTTCATATTGATGCATCTTGTGTGCATATATCCAGGCGATGGCCAAGTAAATCAAGAGTGAACCTTGGGCGCCCCACCAGTAGGTGAAGTTCCAGCCGAAGAAATTAAATCTCAAGGGTTCAGGGGCAAGACCGACCAACAGGGTTGTTACAAACCAAACACTTAATAAGATGGCGATCAGACGTTTATTTTTTGACCATGTTTTCATGGGGTGCCCACTGGAAGATAAACGCGCATACAGGTTCCGTATTTCAGTGGTGATTCTTGGTAAATGTTTTCAAGAATTTCTAATTTTCCACCGTGCTGAGTGGCAATTTCCTTCACGATGGCCAAGCCTAAGCCACTGCCTTCAATATCACTTCCAAGAACCCGGTAGAAACGTTCCAAAACACGTTGACGTTCTTCTGGAGGAATGCCAGGCCCAGTATCTTTTACTTCAATGATCAGTAAGCCAGCTTGGTTGGCATGTCTTACATCAACAGTCACGGTGCCATTGGGCGGTGTGTATTTGATGGCGTTATCAAGTAAGTTATTGAATAGCTCTTTCAACATCACTGGATTGCCATACATTTTGTATGTTTGTTGATTGGTTTCATAACCTAAGTCAATGTTCTTTTCCCAGGCGGCGGATAACCAATTTTTAGTTGCATCAGCGGCTGCTTGAGATAAATCAATCAAAATCTTTTCACTGAGCTTGTTGGTGTTTTCCATTCTGGCCAGTGATAGTAATTGCTGTACCAAGCGAGTGGCTCGGGTCGAGCTGTCTGCAATTTGCTCAAGAGAGCGTTGTAGCTCTTCAGGGCTATTTTCCCTTTGAGCTAACTCTGCTTGCATGCGAAGTCCGGCCAAAGGGGTTTTTAATTGATGGGCGGCATCAGCAATGAAGCGCTTTTGCGATTGAACTGAATCTTCAAGTTGATACAAGACGTCATTAAAACTGGAAATCAAGGGCATGATTTCTTGAGGTGCAGCACGTTCTTCAATCGGGCTTGTGTCATCAACCAAGCGATTTCTGATTCTGTTTTGTAGTGCATTTAGTGGTGCTAGACCTCTACTTAAGCCGAACCAAACCAGAACGACCACAATCGGCAAAATAATGAATTGCGGCAAGATCACACCTTTGATGATTTCATTCGCAAGCTGAGATCTTTTTTCTAAGGTCTCGGCAACCTGAACCATCACGGAGCTCGGGCCGGTTGGCGTGGACAGAATCACCAAGGTTGCAGCGATTCGAACTTCGTTACCAGCAATACGGCTATCGCGGTAAGTGATGGTGCCTACCTGTAATGGATCGCCATCGGCTGGTAAAGATAAATCTTTGTCGCCTGCAATTAACTCTCCGCGAGGACCAATGACCTGAAAATAAATCGTGTCGTTTTCATCAGCGCGCAGAATTTGGCGTGCCGACATTGGAAGAGTTAGGTAGATCTCATCACCGACTGTTTTAATTTGCTGGGAGATGGCTTGGACGCTGTTTTCAAGACTTCGGTCAAATGGCGCGGTTGCAATTGATTGAGCAACCAAATAAGTCACAGCAATACTCATTGGCCATAACAGTAAAAGTGGGGCCAACATCCAATCTAGAATTTCTCCAAACAGGGAACGTGGGCCTTTACTGGCGTGTTTTAAGCCATAAGACTCTGGGGGTAAGAGTCGTTGAAGTTCCGCATCAATGGCGGGGCGTACATCAGCCATTTCAAATATTAAGCTTCAGATACTTTTGGTGTTTCTGGTGGTGCTTGAAATTTTTCTAGGCAATAACCTAGGCCACGGATCGTCGCAATACGAATACCGCCAACTTCAATTTTCTTGCGAAGGCGATGAACGTATACCTCGATAGCGTTATTACTGACTTCTTCACCCCATTCACACAAATGATCAACCAATTGATCTTTTGAAACGAGGCGGCCTACTCTTTTTAAAAGAACTTCTAAAAGTCCTAGCTCTCTTGCAGATAATTCGAGCATCTTTTCATCGATATAAGCCACTCGACCCACTTGATCGAATTGCAATGGACCATGTTTCACAACGGTTGGTCCGCCGCCAGTGCCACGGCGCGTCAAGGCACGAACACGGGCCTCTAATTCAGATAAGGCAAATGGCTTGGCCATGTAATCATCCGCACCGGCGTCTAGACCTTTGACTCGCTCCTCAGTAGAGTCAGCAGCCGTCAATATCAAAACGGGAAGCATGGAGTTTCTAGAGCGTAGGCGCTTGAGTACTTCAAGCCCTGTCATTTTTGGCAGACCCAAATCTAGGATCAATAGGTCAAAGGCTTGCGCTGATAGGGCGAGATCGGCAGATTGGCCATCTTTAACATGGTCAACTGCATAACCAGACTGTCTTAAGGACCTGGTTAACCCATCAGCTAATACGCTATCGTCTTCTGCAATCAGTATTCTCATACAGCCCAATCAGCAAAATCTTGCTTGTTTATAGGTATTG
>JBJOKN010000073.1:0-6090 GCA_046046075.1 Pseudomonadota bacterium | reverse complement strand
ATGTATTCAACACCCTCAACGATGGCAACTGACTGCATGCGATGTGGCTCACCCTTGTATTCGCGCAAGCCATGCAATAAAGGACCCATCGGAACATCAATCGCACTACACAAGGCCAAAGCTGCTAATGCATTGCTGGCGTTATGCCTTCCTTTGATGCGCAATGCATCGGCAGGCATCAAACGTTTCAATCTCAAAGGCTCATCATCCACATCTGCTTTTTTACGACGGCGCTTGGCTTTTAACTCTAGAGCTTCAGCATCAGGCTCAGCCCACACCAACCAATCGATACCACCAGCAGCTGTGTCATGAAACACACCAAAGGCATCTTCTTCACTAGGCGCCTCAACACCAAAAGTAATTGTGCGATTCACATCCATATCAGATGACATATTCATCACAACGTCATCATCACGATATTGAGCAAAATCACCGTGCCAGTCCAAATGATCTTGGGTCACATTCAAAACAGTCGCAGCATCAGCATGAAGACTATAGGTGTGCTGAAGTTGGAAACTAGAGAGCTCTAAAACCCAAATATCTGGTAACTCTTCGATATCTAATAACTTATCCAAAGCTGCTGGACTGATGTTGCCCGCCACTGCGACAGACTTGCCCGCTCTTTCACACAGCAAGCCCGTCAATGCAGTTGTGGTTGTTTTGCCATTGGTGCCAGTGATTGCAATCACTTTGACCTTGTAGTTTTGCTCGTCTTTTAATGCCTGAATAGCTTGTGCAAAGAACTCAATCTCACTCCACACGGGGATTTCTTTTTCTGCAGCAACAGCTAAAAATGATTGAACTGGCTCTTGCAAAGGAGATAAACCAGGACTGATCGCAATCACATCTGTGCCATTCAATAACTCTGCAGACAATCCACCAAAATGAACCTCTTTGACACCCAAGTCTTTAACAGCTTGATGATATTTTTTGGCACCTTCAGATAACTGCTCAAGTGATCTGGTGTCAGCTACTGATACACGTGCACCCTGAGCAACACACCAACGAACCATGGCAGCGCCTGACTCTCCCAAGCCAAGCACCAAGACCCTCATTCCTTGAGGGTGCTCTTTGCCAAATGGATGCTGTAACTGAATCACTTTTTTCCTATCTCAACTTCAAGCTTGATAAACCGATCAACACCAACAAAATGGTGATGATCCAAAAACGCACAACCACTTGTGTTTCTTTCCAGCCACTTAATTCAAAGTGATGGTGCAAAGGCGCCATCTTGAAAATTCGTCGACCTTCGCCATACATCTTTTTTGTGAACTTGAACCAAACCACTTGCATGATCACTGAGACTGTTTCAGCCACAAAAATTCCGCCCATCACGAACAGAACAATTTCCTGTCTGACAATCACGGCCACAGTGCCTAAAGCACCACCCAGCGCGAGAGCACCAACGTCCCCCATGAACACTTGTGCAGGATGTGTGTTGAACCATAAAAATGCCAAACCAGCGCCACTCATGGCGCCACAGAAAATCATCAATTCACCAGCACCAGGAATGAATGGGAATAACAGGTATTTGGTGTAAATCGCATTACCCATCACATAAGCAAAGACACCCAATGCTGCACCCACCAAAATCACAGGCATGATCACCAAACCATCCAAACCATCTGTTAGGTTCACTGCATTTGAGCTTCCTACAATCACCAAATAAGTCAGGACAATGAAGCCGAGCACACCCAATGGATAACTGATCTCTTTAAAGAAAGGCACATATAAATTCGACTTCGCTGGCAAATCAATTGAGAAACCACTCTGTACCCAACTGATGAAAAGTTCTAATACTTTTAGGTTGTTCACTTCTGAGACCGAGAACGCCAAGTAAATAGCAGCAAATAAACCAATCAAAGATTGCCAAAAGTATTTTTCTTTGGATGACATACCTTTTGGATCGCGATAAACAACTTTGCGATAGTCATCAACCCAACCAATGGCGCCAAAACCCAAAGTCACGATCAACACAATCCAAATGAATCGATTTGATAGATCAGCCCATAGCAATGTTGAAATCGCTATACCAATCAAAATCAACACACCACCCATGGTAGGTGTGCCAGTTTTCACCAAATGTGTTTGTGGACCATCCGTACGAACCGCCTGACCTACTTTCATGGCAGTTAAGCGACGAATGACCCAAGGACCAAAAAATAGTCCTATCAATCCAGCAGTCAAGGTCGCCATCACCGCTCTAAAGGTGATGTAGTTAATGACTCGTAAAAAACTAAAGTCGTCTTGAAGTAATTGGGCAAGCCATAACAACATCAGTGCATCTCCTCTGCGAGAGCTTTAACGACTCTCTCCATGCGCATGAAGCGCGATCCCTTAACTAGAAGCGTCACTTCTTCATGATTTTTTCTTGTTTGTAATGATTTATTTAATTCTGTGCAGAGCTGTGTGACATCATCAAAGTGCTGCGCAATATTTCCGTGAGTGGCAGAAGCTTGATAGGCAACAACCGCTTCTTTACTCAAGTCACCCAAAGCAAATAATTTTTGAATGCCTTTTTCACCAGCATACTGACCAACCTCGCGATGAAATTCAGGTCCTTGATCACCCACTTCACCCATATCACCTAAAACGAGCCAGCCAGCTGTTTTGATATTAGATAAAACATCAATAGCAGCTCGAACAGAATCAGGATTGGCGTTATAACTGTCATCAATCACGGTGATGTCATTACTTAAAGAATGCTTTTGCATCCGCCCATTCACGGGCTGGAAAGACTCCAAACCTTTTTGAATCATCGCTGGAGTTATGCCAGCTGCAATTGCCACAGCGGCTGAAGCAACCGCATTACAAGCGTTGTGATCTCCCAAAATGTTTAACTTCGCCTTGAGATCACCTTGTGGTGTATGAATTAATATCTGGCCGTTTGCTTGATCAAGCCACTCGCCCCAAACTATGGCCTTTTGATTAAACGCAAAATCAACAACCTTTCGCTTATCAGCGACTTTTTTCCAGTAAGGGCTGTATTCAGAGTCAGCTGGATAAACAGCTACGCCATTCTCAGGTAAAGCTTCAATGGCTAAAGCATGTTCTTTTGCAACTGCATCGACTGTTTCCATGAACTCTTGATGCTCACGCTGAGCATTGTTGATCAGTGCAATGCTTGGTTTTGCGATATTTGCTAATACTGCTGTTTCGCCAGGATGATTCATACCCAACTCAATGACGGCTAACTCATGATTTAAATCAAGGCGCAAGAGCGTCAAAGGCAAACCAATCTCATTATTGAAGTTACCCTGTGTTGCAAGAGCTTTATCAAGACCAACCGCCGCCTCAAAAATACTTTGAATCATGCCCTTCACAGTTGTCTTGCCATTACTACCGGTCACAATTGCTAATTGCTTCAATTTGCGCTCGCCGCAGTATTGCTTCCAACTACTTGATAAGTTTTGCAAAGCTTGTTGAGTGTCTTTGACCACAATCGCTGGAAAACCTTGCGGTAATTTCTCAACAGAACTCACCAAGCAAGCAAGAGCTCCCTTGGCTTGCACATCATTTAAAAAATCATGTGCATCAAATTTTTCACCGCGTAAAGCGATGAATAGATCACCAGCCATGACTTGACGGCTGTCACTATTGAATCGTTTGATGGCTTGATCAGATGTTGGCATGTTCACCGATTGAGCATCTGGCAAAAATGTTGAAACCATAGTCAAGGGCATGTATTGCATATTGAGGCTCATCAGGCGATACCTCCCATGGCCAATAGCACATGCACTCGATCAGAGAATGGATGTTTTTTTCCAGCAATTTCTTGTGTTTCTTCGTGACCTTTGCCCGCAATCAAAATCACATCTTCAGGCTTAGCCTGTCTGATTGTTTGCAAGATAGCGGTGGCTCGATCGGCATTGACTTGTGCTTTTTCTGGCACTTCAAAACCACTCAAGATGTCTGCCATGATTTTTTCAGGCACTTCGCTGCGAGGATTGTCGCTGGTTACCATCACATGATCAGCAATACTCTCTGCAATGCGACCCATGATTGGCCGCTTTAGAGCATCACGATCACCACCACAACCAAAAACACACCAAAGTTGGCCTGCTCTTTGTTGTGCAATGTCGCGCAATGTTTTCAGAACTTGTTCTAAGGCATCAGGCGTATGTGCAAAATCAATCACCGCCATTGGTTGTTGAGCAGTGGATCGAGACACCAACTCCATACGACCTTGAACGGCTTGTAATTGCTCGATAGAATTTTTGGCATTCTTAATTGTTTTACCGCCTGCCAATAAACAAGCAAGTACAGCCAAGGCATTGCTGACATTGAATGCGCCAACGATGCGAGATTGAATCAAACCAGCATCCTCACCATCAATGATGAGTTGAAATTTCATACCCTGATCATTCATTTGAAGATCAGTGGCAAGTACTTTCCTGAATGATCCCTTTGTAAAGCAAGGCAAAGATAATAAATTTTCTGGCTTGGTGGCATAAGCCCAGACAGTGATGTCAGCATCACCTATTTTTTTCGCCAAATACTTCAAACACTCTTGACCAAATTCATCATCAGCATTCACAACAACATGCTTAACGCCTGGCAGATCTAATATTTTCTTTTTGGCGGCTGCGTACTCTTTCATATCACCGTGGTAATCCAAGTGATCTTGACTCAAGTTAGTGATCACAACAGTATCAAAGTAAGTCCCATTCACACGACCCTGATCTAAAGCATGTGAAGATACTTCTACAGCAACACTGCGCGCACCACGACTTTGGATTTCTTTGAGTAAGCCTTGTAAACGTGCTGCATCAGGCGTTGTGAAACCAGTCATGGTTAAATCATTCACAATCCCTGCGCCCAATGTACCAACCACACCTACTGGTTCATCCGTAGTGTGCAATGCTTGCGACAACCACTGACTGACCGTTGTTTTGCCATTGGTACCAGTGATACCAATCACCCTCATCAATCGACTAGGATGACCATACCAATTCGCTGCAATCTCGCCAGCTTTTTCAGCCAAATCATTGATGGCAACGCAACGACTATCTTTACAAACTGTTTTTAATTCTGCGGCAAGACCTTTTGGCTCATACAAAACCAATGCAGCACCCAAAGTCAATGCTTGAGCAATGTGAATTCGGTTATCAGTCAACTGCCTACTATTACCAACTGGATAGGCCAACATCACATCTCCAGCTTTTAATGCTCTTGTATCTGATGTCATATGAGCATCAGGCTTTACATGCTCACTGAGCAATGATTCAAGAGAGATGGTGTTGATTGGTAACATGGCGTTCATCTGCTCAATGACACCTTTTGCGTTGAACCATTTGGTCCAAGCTGTAATTCTTTATCAACCATTTGCTTCACTGCTGCATCCGGTAAAACATTCATACTGCGCAGAGTGCCTGCAACAATATTCGCAAAGGCAGGGGCTGCAACAATACCGCCGTAATAACCACCAGCACTTGGCTCATCCACCATCACAGCCACCACAATTCTTGGCGCACTCATAGGCGCCATGCCGACAAAGAAGCCGCGGTATTTATTGGTTGCGTAACCTTTGCCTTCAACTTTATGAGCTGTACCAGTCTTACCGCCAACGCGATAACCCATGGTTTGAGCGTTGGTTGCAGTACCGCCGGTTTGCGTCACAAGCTCCAACATCTCTCTCATCTGTATTGCGGTCTTGGCTGAGATGACTTGAGTACCTTTAGGTACGTTGTTTGTCTTATAAATAGTGGCTGGTACAAGCTCACCATCTCGCGCAAAAATACTGTAAGCACGAGCCATTTGGAACAAAGAGGCAGATAAGCCGTAGCCATAAGACATGGTGGCTTGTTCAATTGGCACCCAATTTTTATATGGTCGCAATCTTCCAGCGACCGCTCCTGGGAAACCAAGATTAGGCGCTTGACCTAAACCAATCGCTTGGAACATCTCCCACATTTCTTGTGGCTGCAACTGCATGGCCATTTTGACAGTACCAATATTGCTCGACTTCTGCACAATTTCAGAAACTGTTAATACCGGATAAGGATGCGTGTCAGTGATTGCTTTTTTACCAATCACCATGGACTTGCCAATTGGCATTGAAGTGTTTGGTTGCACCAAACCTTTTTCGAG
>JBJOKN010000072.1:0-5707 GCA_046046075.1 Pseudomonadota bacterium | reverse complement strand
CATTGAGGTATGGATGGATGGTGGTATTCGTTCAGGTCAAGATGTTTTGAAAGCTTGGGCATTGGGCGCTAAAGGAACTTTGATTGGCCGTCCTTTCTTGTATGGCCTCGGTGCGATGGGTGAGGCTGGTGTGACCAAGTGTCTTGAGATCATTCATAAAGAATTGGATATCACCATGGCTTTCACGGGACATCGAGACATTCAAAATGTCACCAAGGATATCTTGTACCCAGGTACTTTTTAACTGGTCTGAGCTCTTATGATGAATCCCGGTACCTTGAGTGACAGTATTCAACTGGCTGTAGCGCCAGTTTTCTTATTAACAGCAGTGGCAGGCATGATTGGTGCCTTGACTCAGCGCTTGGCGCGTGTGATTGACCGAGCTCGCGTTCTTCATAAAGAACTCATGGATGAAAATCTGAAGCAGACGATTCGTGATTCCTACAATCAAGAGTTAAAGAACATTGCCACGCGCGGTCGATTCATCAATGTCTCTATGATCTTTTTGGTCTTGTGCGCCATCATGATTGGATTGACCATCTTGGAATTATTTTTCGCTGAAACAAGTGGTGGAAAACTCATGGTGTCGGCATTTGTTCTCTATACATTTGTGGCTGGCATCGGTTCATTTATTTTGGCTTTGATTTCTTTATTGATCGAGGTGTTGATTGCTTCATACTCAATTCGTTGGAAACCTCACGTCTAGCAGCCATACATCAATAAGTAAATAAAACAAAACAAATAACAATTAAAAAAGGAAGGCACCATGACCATCTATCAATACAAAGACAAAGTGCCACAAATTCATGACTCGGCTTTTGTGGCCAAGGAAGCCACATTGATTGGTGATGTGATCCTGCAAGAGGATGTGAGCGTCTGGCCTGGTGTTGTGATTCGTGGTGATAACGAGCCGATCACAGTAGGCAAGGGTAGTAATGTGCAAGAAGGCACTGTGATGCATACAGACATGGGTTGTCCTTTGACTTTGGCTGAGAATGTCACCGTCGGTCATCAGGCGATGTTGCATGGCTGCACCATTGGTGAGAACTCATTGATTGGTATCCAAGCCGTGGTACTTAATCGTGCAGTGATTGGAAAGAACTGTTTGGTTGGTGCTGGCTCAGTGGTTACTGAGGGTAAAGTATTCCCAGACAACTCTTTGATTCTGGGATCGCCTGCAAAAGTAGTTCGAGAGCTGACGCCTGAAGCAATTGCCGGACTTAAAGCCAGTGCGGAAAACTATGTGGCAAAAAAGAACTTGTTCAAAGCTCATTTGGTTGAGCTTCCAAGTAAATCCTGAATCATCAAGATGAGCTAATGAGATGATTCCTGGCTTAGTCCAAATCTTATTGTGGCAAGGCTTGGGAGAGTTGATCTCTCATTTCTTCTTGCCCATCATTCCAGGACCTGTTCTTGGTTTGGTCTTTCTGTTGATTTTTTTAATCATCAAAGGACAGATTAATCCATCATTGGCATTGGTCTCTGATGCTTTCAGTCAGCACTTAGGCGTCTTGTTCATTCCGGCAGCTGTGGGTGTGATTTTATTTTTACCCCAGTTAAAGGCGAATGCATTAGCAGTAATTTCTGCTTTATTGGTGAGCGTGGTAGCCACCATCGTGGTGACAGCTGTTGTTCTGCGCTTCATCTCAAAAAAGGATTCTCATGAATCCCAATGATCTTCAGATCGCAGAAATTTGGGTTTACCTCTCGGGTAGCCCCTTATTTGCTCTGATCCTAACTTTGACTGCTTACCAAGTAGGTAGTTTCTTTTATCAAAAAACAGATCGTAATCCTTTGGCCAATCCAGTAGCGATTGCAGTTATCTTGGTAGCACTTGCTTTATATTTGGTTGATATGCCGTATCAGAAGTACTTTGAGGGTGCGCAGTTTGTGCATTTCTTGTTAGGTACGGCCACAGTATCTTTGGCCATTCCAATATACCGAGGTGTTGCAGCACTCAAGGCCCGCGTATTTCCCTTGTTGATTGCTTTGCTGTGTGGCGGTGTTGTATCCATTGTGAGCGCCGTGGGAGTTGCCACATTCTTAGGTGCTGACAGTGCCATCATCGGCGCCTTCTATCCTAAATCAGTCACTGCACCGATTGCCATGGGTGTTGCTGAGCGTTTGGGTGTGTCGCCAACCTTGACGGCTGTATTTGCTGTGATCACAGGCATCATTGGTGCGATCTTGGGCAGCCATATTCTGAACCTATTAGGCATGAAGCAGTGGTGGCAAAGAGGTTTTGCCATCGGTGTGGCTGCACACGGCATTGGCACATCCAGAGCCTTTGCTGTTCATCCAGAAGCTGGCACTTATGCCAGTTTGGCCATGGGCTTACATGGCATCTTAGGTGCCTTGCTCATACCGCTTCTAAAAAATTACATTTGAGCTTTTAATAAAGCGTCAGCCACTGATAGCAAAAGACGGTCTCTGCCTCTTCGAGCTACTAATTGAACACCCACAGGCATACCGTTTGATCCATTGAATAAGGGCAGGGTAATACACGGTAAGCCCATCAAAGTCCAAACTCGACAGAAGATTGGGTCACCTGTTTGTGTATGACCGTGAGGTGCTTCGCCAATCGCACTTGGCGCAATGATCACATCAATCTCTTGACTCAATAATTGATCTATTGACATGCGGGCCTGTTCAGCCACGATCAAATCTGCGTTGTATTGCTCATAAGTGATGGCAGCACCTTGCTTGATCAGACCGCGTAATTGTTGGCTCAATTGTTCTGCATGATTGTTCTGCTCAAAAGAAAAGCTGCGGGCACTTTCTGACCACATGATTCTGCCTTGCAGTTCTGACATCTTTTTAAAGATAGCGGGTAATTTAATTTCAGGGACTGAGGTCTTGAACAGATCTTCTGCCAATAAAGCCACATGGGCAATTGCAGCAACAGTATCTGCTGAGGCTAAATGAGCATCATAGGTCAAGCAAGTGGCGATGCGAGGCTTTTTACTAAGGGTATCAATCTTTGCCAATTCAGTATCACCGGACATCGCTGCCACACACAAAGCTGCATCTTCAACAGTTCTACTAAAACTACCCAAAGTATCTAAAGAAGGTGACAAGCTTTTAGCGCCACCCAAACTGATCTTGCCATAAGTGGGCTTGTATCCAACCACACCACAAAAAGCTGCTGGTCTGATCACTGAGGCAGCTGTTTGACTGCCGGTGGCCAATGGAATCATCTCATCAGCTACTGCAGCTGCTGAGCCACTTGATGATCCACCTGGGGTGTATTCAGGGTTGCGAGGGTTTCTGGTCTTGCCGCCCTTGAAGGTGGCAAATTCAGTGGTGACTGTTTTACCTAACAAAATACCACCCGCTTGACGCATCAATGAGATGTGCACGGCATCACTGTTAGGGCGATTATTTTCATAAATAGGTGAGCCGTAACGAGTTGGAAAGTCATGCGTATCAAATAAATCTTTGGCGCCAAATGGCAGACCATGCAGTAAACCTTGATTGGCTGATCGATCGAGGTATCGCGCTCTATCAAGAGCTGCTTTGAAATTAGTTTCTACCCATGCTTGAGTTGAAGATTCTTTTTCTTCGATGCGGTCGATACAAGAGCGAAGTAATTCTTCAGAACTTAATTGGTTTGCCTGAATTTTTTTGACAGCTTCAGTGGCTGAAAGTTGGTGAGCTTTTTTCATGCCTAAATCTTACCCCTGAACAATCATTTGTGCCTCACCTATCTATTGATCATTCTTAAGCGTTGAATTTTTCCCCTATGATGCGCTGGGTTATTATTTATAAAATACATAAGCAATTACAATCCTTGCTTATTCAAAAGGAGACTAGATTCAAATACTTGTTGAACGTCAAGAATCGATTGAATAGAGATCAAATTGAATCATGCTCAAGGCACCTACATTCATTATCTTTGGCTGCCACGATAACGATGGCGGGATTGCCATTGTCTGAGGATGAAATCATTGAACATGCTTTAACAGGATCGATTTTATTAACTTTATCAATAGGACTTTTCCTGTTGGGTGTTTATCTACTAAAAGGACAAAAAAATGGATAAAAGTACTTACTTTTATATATCACTTGGGATTATTTCTTTATACGCTTTGGCAATATTTTTGGTTGCTGCTCGATCAGCTAAGCAGTTAAGAGATACTCAAAATATTGATCTGTGAACTGCAGATCAAAGCGGTGTGGTTACTTCTTTTTATTGATTGGCGCTCTTGCACCAGGTTTTGAGTTGGTGCTTAAGCCTCTTGCTGAGCTTGGACGACCGGAGACATTCCCATTGGCTTTAGCGCCAGTCTTAACGCCGGTTGCACGTGGCGGCAAACCAGTGTGTTGCGTCATGATCTTTCCGCGACCTGGTTTTTGAGGAACAGAAAAATCTCTTGGATTGTGCGCAACAGCAGAAGCTGTCGGTTTACCAAACGGTCTTCCACCTGTTTGACCCATGGATGAGTTCTTGCGACGTGGACTCTGATATGTACCATCAGTCGTGGGTTGATAGTTTGGTATCAAATGGTGCTTACCATTTCCAATCAAATCAGCACGACCCATTTTTTTCAGAGCTTCTCTGAGCAATGGCCAGTTATTGGCATCGTGGTAACGCAAAAATGCTTTATGTAAACGACGACGCTTTTCACCACGGACAATATCCACGGTTTCACTGTCACGTGTGACTTTGCGCAATGGATTTTTATTTGTGTGATACATCGCTGTAGCTGTAGCCATCGGAGAAGGGTAAAAGGTTTGAACTTGATCAGCTCTAAAACCATTCTTCTTCAACCAGATCGCCAAATGCATCATGTCTTCATCACTGGTGCCTGGGTGGGCTGCAATGAAGTAAGGAATCAAATACTGTTCTTTGCCTGCTTCTTTAGAGTATTTATCAAATAACTCTTTGAACTTATCGTAAGCGCCCATGCCAGGCTTCATCATTTTTGATAAAGGACCTTGCTCGGTGTGCTCGGGAGCAATCTTTAGGTAGCCACCCACGTGATGAGCCACGAGTTCTTTGATATAGGCCGGAGCTTTAACTGCGAGGTCATAACGCACGCCTGAGCCAATCAAAATCTTTTTAATACCGGGTAGTGCTCGCGCACGGCGGTATAACTGAATCAATGGTGTGTGATCTGTGTTGAGGTTCGGGCAAATATCTGGGTAAACGCAAGATGGTTTACGGCAGTGCGCTTCAATCTCTTTAGATTTACAAGCAATGCGGTACATGTTCGCGGTTGGACCACCCAAATCAGAAATCACGCCTGTAAAGCCAGGCACTTTGTCTCGAATATCTTCAATCTCTTTGATGATTGAATTGGATGAACGATTCTGAATGATGCGACCTTCATGTTCTGTGATTGAACAGAATGTGCAACCACCAAAACAGCCACGCATGATGTTGACAGAAAAACGAATCATGTCCCATGCCGGAATCTTGGCATCCCCATAGGATGGATGTGGTGCACGGGCATAAGGCAAATCAAATACTGAATCCATTTCTTCAGTGGTCAGTGGCACAGCAGGAGCATTCAACCAAACATCTCTGACAGATGCACCTTCGCCATGTTGCTGAACCAAGGCGCGTGCATTACCTGGATTGGTCTCTAGATGAAGCACACGACTGGCGTGTGCATAAAGAACTGGGTCGCGTTTCACAGCCTCATAACTCGGAAGACGAATCACCGTGGTATCACGCTCTAAACGTTTTCTAGCAGTTGGTACA
>JBJOKN010000071.1:0-5774 GCA_046046075.1 Pseudomonadota bacterium | reverse complement strand
CCAGGCGAGTTCAGTTGGAATGGGAGAGACCGGCGAGGAGCTGCTGCAGCAAGCATTGCGCTGGTTCCGAATTAAGGTGTTACGTCAAGAGCTGGAACCTTTGCCCCAGCCGGAGCCGCTGGAGCCTCATCAAAGCATCGCCCCTGAACCCCCGCTGAGCATGTTGTCTAAATCGGTGCAAGGCATTGGCTTGGTGTTGGTGATCGCGCCCACCTTGCTGGGTTGGAAAGTGGGGAACGACACGCGTATGGCGTTCATTGCTGTGGGCAGCTTGTTCATCATGGTTGATAAAGGACGTGCGAAGGCGTCAGTACCACCACCCGCTGGGAATGGCACGATGATCGTGACTGGCTTATTAGGCCAATTTGGATCAGCCATCACAGCTGTTGAGCCCATTGACAAGCCCACTGCAGCAACTGCTGCTACTGCACCTACTACTGAGGTCAATCGACCCACTACATTCACTGATTTTTTCATTTTGTCTCCTCGTACTCTAATTAAACTATCTAAAACTAATGCTACTGATTACATCAAATTGAAACTCATACCAACTGCGAAACTGCTCTTGAATAAATCACTTCACCATTCACAAAACGTTCATGGTTATCTTCTACCTTATCAAGGTCGTAAAGGTAATTCACCATCAAACCTGCGGACTGCTTGATACCTTTTTTAGATAAGTCACCGGACCAATTGATTCGATGTAATTTTGCGCCATTTCCAAGATGAAACTTAGCCACAGAATTACCACCTCTTCGAGGTGAGTAATATAGCAAGTAAATCGCGCACAAAGCCATCAAAGCCTCCTTTTCCTTTAGGGAAGAAAGGTCCGGATGCCAGCCGTTTTGTAAACGATCATTCCAAGATTTCTCTTTTAAATTAAAGACTTTTATAGCTTCTTGGTACTTTTCAAGAACCGCAGGCTTTAAATGGTCTAGGGGTAAGTCCGCATGCGAAGCCAACCATTCCATGAATCCTGGAATTGGCGATAAAGTACAAAAGGTCTTAAGAGATGGGAATTCTTTCTTCAAGCTCTCAGCCACTCGCTTGATCAAAAAGTTCCCCATAGAAACTCCACGCAAACCAGGCTGACAGTTACTGATTGAATAAAAAATAGCGCACTTGTATTGATTACTCTCGAGTGCTGGAGATTTCTTATCCACCAATGGCGCAATAGCTTCTGGAATATCCGGCAGCAAAGCCACCTCAACAAAGATCAATGGCTCGTCGGGTAATTGAGGATGAAAGAAAGAAAAACAACGGCGATCAGGTTGCAAGCGTCGACGCAAATCATCCCAACCATCGATTTCATGAACAGCTTCATGTTGAATGATTTTTTCAAGGATATGCGCTGGTGATTTCCAATCCACTTGGTGCATTTTCAAGAAGCCTGGATTGAACCAAGAATTCAATAAATGTTGCATATCTGCGTCAACTGCTTTGAGCTCAGGCTTCTTCGGCAAGAGTTTCAAGACTTGATGACGCATATTGATGATCATGTGTGTACCGCCTGGGGCACGATTCAAGCGTCGCAAAAGTTCTTGTCTTGGAGACTCAGATACTTTCATCAACCAAACAAAATTATCCGCTGTTGGGTCTTTGGCGTACAACTCAGCCGCGCTCAAAACATCAGCAGGGCTTGGATTGAATTTTTCAGATAGATGAATAAAGTATTCAGACATTTGTTCATCATCGAGCGTTTTAAAGTTCTCAATCAAATCACTGGCCATGCTCGCAGCATTTGATTCTCCGCGTTCAGACAATAATTTTTTTGTGGCATTGATGGTTTTAGTCATGTGCCTAGCTCGGAGCATCTTATCCAAAATCATGCTGATAACCTCTGCTCAGACTTCAACTGTCTCAAAGCTTCACGTTGATTTTGAATATGATCTTTCATCAAGATCTCAGCTTTCTTGGCATCCCTTGCCTTCAGGGCTTCAAATACCGCCAAGTGCTCTTTGCAAGATTCTTCAATTCTTCCGCGATGATGCAAACTACGATGACGCGATAGATTCAAGATTCTTCTCAAATCATGAACCATTTGAGTCAACCACTCATTGCCGGCCAAATGTTGAATGGCTAGATGTATTTCTCTGTTCGTGGCGTAATAACGATCAATGTCTTTATCTTTGGCATATGCTTTGAGTTTTATATGAAGCTCCTCTAGAGCATCCAAATCTTTTTTACTTGCCTTTGATGATGCTTCAAATGCACAACGTCCCTCAAGCATCGCCATCAATGGGAAAATTTCATCTAAATCTTTTTCAGTTAACTCAGTGACATAACAGCCACGGCGTGGCTCTATCCTTAACAAACCCTCTGAAGCCAGAATTCTGATCGCCTCTCGAAAAGGAGTTCTAGATACCCCAAGTTGCTCCGCTAATTTTTGTTCATCAATCCAAGTACCTGGAGATAAAACCCCGCCAGCAATCATCGAGCGCAATTGCTCTGTGACTTCAACATAAAGGGCGGTTTTAACTACTTTTAATGACATGGATTCAATATATTTTGTATACATTATTGAATACATTGGTAAATACCCTTGAAAAGGGAAATTACCTAGATACCCGACTTTATTTGGTCTTGCGATTCAACAAGTAAATACCAAAAATGATCATCGGCAAAGACAACCACTGACCCATCGATAGCCCCAAACTCAAAAGTCCTAAAAAGCTATCTGGTTCGCGAGCGAACTCTGCTAAAAATCTGAAGGTGCCATAGCCCAAGAGGAATAATCCTGACACTTGACCTATTGCTCGGGGTTTACTGGCGTACCACCAAAGAACAATCCCTAACAAAATACCTTCACCCATGAATTGATAAAGTTGCGATGGATGTCTTGCCACCATATCACCCGCTTGCGGAAAAATCATGGCCCAAGAAACATCTGTCGGCCTTCCCCATAATTCACCATTGATGAAATTACCCAAACGTCCGAAGGCAAGACCAAATGGAATCAATGGTGCAATCAAATCGGTTACTTCAAAAAATGTTTGCTTATTTCTTTTGGCTGCCCAAAGCATCGCAACAAGAACGCCTAAGAATCCCCCATGAAAAGACATGCCGCCTTCCCATACTTTGAGAGCATCCAGTGGGTGACTTAAATAGTGTCCAGGCATATAGAAAATCACATAACCCAAACGCCCACCCAAAATCACACCGATCACGCCGGCAAACAAAAGATCTTCAATGTATTTGTAATTGAGATGCTGATAGTGAGCTTGCTTGGTGCGTAACTTACCCAACATTAAGAATTGAGCAAATGCCAATAAGTACATCAAACCATACCAATGAACCGCAACTGGCCCTAGGCTGATAGCAATTGGGTCAAACTGAGGGTGCATCAGAGCCATGTGAGTTTTCTTAAAGTGTCAGGTGTTAAATAATGAATCAAAGCTTGATTACTGACCAGTTTGATCAAAGTTATGAAGTTCATGACCTTGATCTCGATAAGCTTTGTAACGCTGGCGGCCGGCTTGACGATCTGCCTCATCGGTAGAAACAATTTCAACTATGCGAGGGAATCTTTGTGCCAGGGCTTCTACTGAAACTGGCAAATTCTGACCCACATGTATCAAAACATCACCATGCGGCAAATGATCTAATTCAGGTGACTCAAAACTTTCAACAAACACAATCGGTGTTTCATTGGCAACATCATCTTTAGCCCAGGCATGTGGCAAAAATTCTGTGGGACTGAATGACCAAAGCTGCTGATCGAGTTCTTTTAAAAAACTTGCAGAACCGACCACCACAATATTTCTCATGGGCAAGTCTTCGTGCTTACTTGCCATGATCTTACGAATCAAGCGACAACTGTAGAGAGGCTTGTTGTTAACTTGACTGTGGAAATCGATTCTAGCCATGACTTATTTTGCTAAAAGATAATTCACCAACAAAGGCACTGGTCGACCTGTTGAACCCTTGGCCGCTCCACTCTTCCATGCTGTTCCAGCAATGTCCAAATGTGCCCATGAATATTTTTCGGTATATCTGGCCAAGAAACAAGCGGCAGTCACGCTACCAGCTGGACGCCCACCAATGTTCGCCATGTCCGCAAAATTAGATTTGAGTTGTTCTTGGTAAGCACTGTCCAGCGGCATTCTCCAAACAGTGTCTTGTGATGTGCGACCAGCACTGAGCAAGCTCTCAGCCAATGCATCATCATCTGAGAACAAACCTGAGTGAACTGCACCCAATGCAATCACACAAGCACCTGTCAAGGTTGCAATATCAATCACGGCTGCTGGCTTGAATCTTTCAACATAGGTCAATGCATCACAGAGAATGAGGCGACCTTCCGCATCGGTATTCAAGATCTCGATGGTTTGACCAGACATGCTGGTGACGATGTCGCCTGGGCGAGTGGCTTGACCTGAAGGCATGTTCTCGCAAGTCGGAATAACTCCGATCACATTCTTTTTCAACTTAAGTTCAGCGACTGCACGCATCGTACCGATCACAGATGCTGCGCCACACATGTCGTACTTCATTTCATCCATGCCTTCGCCAGGCTTCAATGAAATACCACCCGTATCAAATGTGATGCCCTTGCCGACCAAAACCACTGGTGCATCAGTGGCACGACCGCCCTGATGACGAATCACAATGAACTGAGGCGGAGTTACGGCACCTTGAGTAACGGCTAAAAAAGCGCCCATTTTCAAAGCTTCGATTTCTTTACGGCCCAAAACCTCAACCTTCAGCCCATGCTCCTTGCCTAACTTTTTAGCGCTTGTGGCCAGATATGTTGGATTACAAATATTAGGAGGTAAGTTACCTAGATCCTTGGCCAAATCCATACCATTGGCAATGGCACGGCCCTCTGCAACTGCCTCTGCCACAGCTTTGTTATTTTTTGCATGACTGGCAATCACCAACTTCTTAAGCGATGGAGATTTTTCGGCAGGCTTGGTTTTAAATTGTGGGTGACGCGCCCCAAATTTATACACTTGCTCGCGCGCCAATTGAACCAGGAGACGCACCTGGGTCAAACCATCTTTGGCTGAAAAATCATCAAATACCCACACGGCATCCTTGGCTGTGGTGGCAAGTAAGGACTTCAGACCAGCAGAGATCCATTTAGAACAATTGTTACCACCCTGTTTCGGCTTGGCCTTTTGCTCTTCACCACAACAAACCAATAACAATCTATCGGCTTTAAGGCCTAATTTCGCCCAAGCATCAGTGGCATTGAGCAAAACACTGCTTCCAGTTGTTGTGTCGAGATCTTTACTTTCAATGGCTCTAGCAACAGCACCATGGGTTGCAGTATTCAAGGCTGCCAAGCCACCAGATAACTTCTTGGCATTTTTGATATTGCTGGCGGGGAAAGCCCATACCAAGCAGCCAGTAACAGTAGACATTTGAGCCTTTATTCCTAAAGAGCCCTCTCCAAATACTTTCGTGCTACATTCCATGTGGTTTTCCTTTGCTTTACCTTTGCTCACGGGTAGTTTCTAATAACAACCATTATCGCCCAGCTTCGCTTTTATGATCTTTAAAAGAGCCCTTCGACAAGAACTCAATTTCACCACAGGTGTGGTGTTCATGGTTTTGGTCACGCTCGTTTTAACAAATTTAATGATCAGGGTTTTAGGAAATGCCGCCAGCGGCACTGCCAATCCAAAGGATGCCCTCGTATTAATTGGTCTTGGCATGATCAATTACTTACCAATTTTGTTAACTGCATCAGTTTTTGTGGCCATCTTGATGGTTTTAACTCGTTGGTACAAAGACTCAGAAATGGTGATTTGGCAATCAGCAGGCATCAG
>JBJOKN010000070.1:0-6303 GCA_046046075.1 Pseudomonadota bacterium | reverse complement strand
CTATGGCAGTTGTTGAGCTTGATAGAGACTTGGTCAAATTCTGGAAAAGTCAAAATATTTCAAAACTGCAAGTTCATGAATCTGACGCCTTGAAATTTGATTTTCAAGCTTGGGCAAAAGAACAAAAATCTCTACTTCAGAAAAATGCACCAGAAGCTCGGGTGAAAATTGTGGGTAATCTTCCCTACAATATTTCTTCACCTTTGCTATTCCATTTGATGTCTGCAGTTGCTGATGTTGATGAGCAGGTTTTTATGTTGCAAGCTGAAGTGGTAGAGCGCATGGTAGCTCAGCATGGCGACTCTGAATATGGACGATTGTCAGTCATGTTGCAGTCAAAGTATCACATGGAGAATGTTCTAGATGTTCCCCCTGAATGCTTTGATCCGCCACCTAAGGTTAATTCTGCAATTGTCAAAATGATTCCGCGTCAAGATATCAATTTAACTCCGAAGGAGTATGAATCCTTGGAGCGAATTGTTTCTATGGCTTTTGCTCAAAGAAGAAAAGTATTAAGAAATAATCTTGCCGCTGTCAAAGATATCTTGAAGCTAAGTGATGATGTTTTAGGGTTGCGCGCCCAAGACATATCTGTTGAAGACTATATTAGCTGGGCTCGCCAGCTAGCTAATTAATTAACTAACTAACTAACTAAGCAATTAGTTGTTTTTATAAGCCGGCGCATCAATAACGCGCATTTCAGCTTCAATCCAGCGCTCAGCTTCTTGATGTAATTCTTCAGCTGATTTATTTTCAGAAGTAATGGCTGGCCCAATAGAGACAGTGATTTTTCCTGGATATTTTAAAAAGCTATTTCTAGGCCATACATGCCCTGCATTGTGTGCAACAGGAATCACCCAGGCTTTTGTGGCGCTTGCCAATCGAGCGCCACCTTTTCGATAGTTCGTATTCGCACCCGGTTTTGTTCTGGTCCCCTCAGGGAAAATGATGATCCAAAGACCTTGAGCCAAGTATTTCTTGCCTTGACTTGCAATTGATTGCGAAGCCGCTGATGTCTTTGAGCGATTGATATGAATCATTCGCAATAAGGCTAAGGCCCAGCCAAAAAATGGAATCCAAAGAAGTTCACGCTTGAACACAAAACACAATTGCTTTGGAAATAAGGCCATAAAAGAAATGGTCTCCCAAGCTGATTGGTGCTTAGAAAGAATGATCGCCGGTTGATCTAGCAGGGCGTTCATATTTTCTAAACCTTTGATTTCATAATCGATATGACAGATAACTTTTGCCAAATAAGTGATGGTTTTGTTCCAGCCTTTAACAAACTCATAACGGACTGGTGCTTTAACGATTGGGAATACGATCAAGCATGCCACTGCATATACTGGCGTGATGGTCAGCATAGCGATGAAAAAAATCAGTGATCTTGCAAAAATCATGTTCGACCGATGAAATGATTAACAAAAGCCATCAGGTCTTGATGAATGGCAGTGTAGGGTGGAAGCTCACCGCTGGCACGTGCTTTTTCACCTTTGCCGGTTAAAACAAGGTGCGGCTCAGCCCCTACACTTACTCCTGCAACTAAATCTCTCACGCTATCACCAACGATTGGAACGCCTTTGATTGGAACCCCATAACGCTGAGAAATTTGTTCAATCATGCCAGGCAGTGGTTTTCTACAACGACAGCCATCAGCATCTGTGTGTGGACAAAAGAAAATGGCATCCACTTGACCACCCACTTTTGCCAAGAGGCGATGAAATTTCATGTGAATGGCGTTCAGTGTATCCATGTCATAGAGTCCTCGACCAATACCAGATTGGTTGGTGGCAACTGCTATGTGGTATCCAGCTTGATTGAGTTTTGCAATAGCCTCAAGGCTACCTGGAATCGGTTGCCATTCATCTGGTGACTTGATGTAGTGATCGCTATCATGATTGATGACGCCATCTCTATCTAGGATGACCAGTTTCGAATGGGTTAGCTTCTGAGGCATATTAGCTGGCTAATTTACCAATATCGGCCACTTGGTTCATGAGGCCATGCATTTTTGCAAGTAAAGCCAAGCGGTTATCTCTTAATTTAGTGTCAGGGTCCATCACCATCACATCATTGAAGAAGTTATCAACCTCAACTCTCAATGTGGCAAAAGCTTGCAAAGCTTCAGTGAACTGACCATTTTTAAAAGACTGATTCACTTGTGGAAGAATTTGATCCAAAGCTTTAGCTAAAGACTTCTCTGCATCCAAAGTGAGTAATTTGTTGTCAACGCTTTCAGGGATTTTGAAATCAACCTTTTTAAGGATATTTCCAATACGTTTATTTGCGGCAGCCAAGGCCGTTGATTCATCCAAGGCACTGAACAGTCTCACGGCCTTTAATCTTTCGAGAACGTCACCAAAGACAACAGGTAGTTGACTGACCACAGATTCAACTTCATTGGTTGAATAATTCTTGCCATCCCACTGCTGGTCTTTTAAGTAAGCTCTTAGCCGGTCCAAAATAAAGCCATGAATCACGTCTACTGAAGAGTTTTGATGAACTTCTTCTTGTGAGAATTGCTTGATAGTTGCCTGAAGTACATCACGAATATTTAGAGGAAGTTTTTTCTCTAAAAGAATTCTGCAGATACCCAATGCGTGGCGACGTAAAGCAAATGGATCTTTTTCGCCAGTGGGAGCTAAACCAATACCCCAGATACCTACTAGTGTTTCAAGCTTGTCGGCTAAGGCTAGGATAGTGCCAGTATCAGTCACTGGTAAGGCATCTCCTGCAAATCTTGGGGCATAGTGCTCCATACAGGCTGCGGCCACATCAGGATGCTCTTTATCATTCAGAGCGTAATAGCGACCCATGATGCCTTGAAGCTCTGGGAATTCACCGACCATGTCGGTCAACAAATCAGCCTTGGCCAGTTGTGCTGCACGGACTGCAAGATTCACATCAATTGAGCTTTGATACTTTTTGAGTTCTTGACCAATCGCTTCAGCAATTTTCGCAACTCTTTCAGTTCTTTCTAATTGAGTGCCCAGTTTATTGTGATAAACCACCTTAGATAAGAGAGCGGTGCGCTCGAACAAGGTTTTTTTGCGGTCTTGCTCGAAAAAGAACTTTGCATCAGCTAAGCGAGGTCTAACAACACGTTCGTTGCCAGAAATAATTGCTTCAGGTGTTGATGTTTCAATGTTCGACACAATCAAAAATTGATTGACCAGCTTGCCGTTTTTATCGGTCATTGCAAAGTACTTTTGATTGGTTTGCATGGTCAAAATCAAGCACTCTTGTGGAACTTCCAAGAATTCTTTTTCAAACTCACAGGTGTAAACAACCGGCCATTCGACCAAGGAGCAAACCTCTTCTAAAAGAGATTCTGGCATCAGTACTGAGTGACCATTAGAAGCTTTGAGCAAGGATTCGCGAATCTTTTCAAGGCGATTGCTGTAACTAGCAATGACTTTGCCAGAAGTTTCTAAAGTTTTAGCGTAGTCGTCAGCATGCTTGATAGTTAAAACACCATTTGATAAAAAGCGATGACCCAGTGTGGTGTTATGAGCTTTTAATCCCAAGGCTTCAATATTAATGATCTCTGTACCATGCATAGCGACCAAGCCATGTGCAGGACGAACAAATTCAACATCTTTGACTTGAGCTGTTCCTGGTGCGATTTGATAGCGCATCAATTTAGGAATTGGCAACTTGCTAATCGCTTGATCTAAAGCTATTTGCAGTCCTGTAGCCAAAGTTTGGCCAGTGACTTCAACATTCAAGTAAAAAGTTTCTGATTTATCGCTGCCCTGTCTTTCTAATTGATCTAAGCTGATATCAGGATGACCCAGAGCGGCCAGCTTTTTCAACAAAGGCGGCGTAGCCTTACCATTGGTATCCAATGCAATAGCCACTGGAAGTAACTTTTCCTTGACTTGGCGATTAGGCGCTTTTGCTAAAACATCTGATAAGTGAACCGCTAGTCTGCGTGGTGTGGCATAGCTGGTGGTCACGCTTGATGAACCCAATAAACCTTGAGCATTCAAAGACTGTTCAATATTTTCAGAAAAACTTTGACCAAACCTCTTCAAAGCTTTCGGTGGAAGTTCTTCTGTGAATAATTCAATGATCAATGGTGCTTGACTCATTTTGCACCTCCAGATTGTTGAATCATTGGCTGGCACATCGGGAACCCCAGTTTTTCTCTGGACTCAAAGTAAGCTTGTGCAACGCTGCGAGATAAATTTCGTATGCGTCCAATATAAGCGGCACGCTCTGTCACTGAAATTGCACCACGAGCATCTAATAAGTTGAATGTGTGGGCTGCTTTTAAAACCATTTCATATGCAGGTAATGCCAAAGGAATTTCCATCAAACGTTTGGCTTCACTCTCATAATTTGTGAATTGCTGAAATAACAAATCTGCATTTGAGTATTCAAAGTTATAAGTTGATTGCTCAACTTCATTCTGATGGTAGACGTCTCCGTAGCTCACGCCTTCGGTCCACACAAGGTCATAAACGTTTTCAACTTTTTGTAAATACATGGCCAAGCGCTCTAGGCCATACGTGATTTCACCCAAAATTGGTTTGCAATCGATACCGCCGACTTGTTGAAAGTAAGTGAACTGTGTCACTTCCATGCCATTGAGCCAAACTTCCCAACCAAGGCCCCAAGCGCCAAGGGTTGGATTTTCCCAGTCATCTTCAACAAAACGAATGTCATTTTGTTTCAGGTCTAAACCTAAAGCTTCTAAGCTACCGAGATATAAATCTAAGATATTTTCAGGGGCTGGTTTTAAAACTACTTGGTATTGGTAGTAGTGCTGTAATCGATTTGGATTTTCACCATAACGGCCATCTTTTGGGCGGCGTGATGGTTGTACATAAGCGGCCTTCCATGGTTCTGGACCAATGGCTCTTAAAAATGTCGCTGTGTGCGATGTGCCGGCTCCAACCTCAAGGTCGACAGGTTGAAGAAGGGCGCAACCTTGTTGGTCCCAGTAATTTTGAAGAGTAAGAATAACTTGCTGAAAGGTAAGCATATGATAGGTTTCCTGAACCTCATGATTTTACCTTTCTTGCGGCTGCATGACCTTATTTTTTGTTCTGATACCAGGCAAATCCTAGGAAAAGCCCGCTGATGATCAAAATTGGTAAATCTCCCAACCAAACATAGGGAGTTTTACCTGAATAAGCTTGTACGCTTGTTTTGAGGGTGGCTTGCTGAAATTTGGGTAACTCATAAACAACCTGACCTTGAGAATTGATGACCGCTGTGACCCCAGTGTTCGTCGCTCTCAAGGTGGGAATGCCAGTTTCAATTGATCGTAGACGAGCTAATCTAAGTTGTTGCTCTGGGGCTTGGCTCTCTCCAAACCAGGCTAAATTTGTTAAGTTGATCCACAGATGATGTTCGAGAGATGAATTTCTTTGTCTTTTCGCTAATTCATCACCAAACACGTCTTCATAGCAAATCATGAGGCCAATAGAAATTTGGTCTGTGCCTTGATCAAGAATGTAGGGTGTTTGAGTCTTCGAGCCACGATCGAAGTTACCCAAAGGTACTTTGAATAAATCTACAAACCATTGAAATCCCCATGGGATGAATTCACCAAAAGGAACCAAGTGGTTTTTATCGTATTGATAGATCAAATTACCCTGATTCAAAGCAATCGCTGAGTTTGTTGGTAAACCAGAATTACCAGTACTGACGACTCCAAGGATCACATTCTTTTTGGCGTTATTTGGTTTTATATCTGTAATGACTTCTTGTGGAATCATTTCAGGAGCAACAACTAAATGGCTCTCACTGCTTTTGATTGCATTTGAATAAAAGTTAATTTGCTGTTGAAGATATTCAGGATTAAATTTGAGCGATTGTTCAAAATTTCCTTGAATCAGTGCTACATCAATTGGCCTGCCGATTGGTTCGGTAAATGAGATCAATCCCAAAGCATGACTGGCTGAAATGATGGTAATGGATGCAACAAACTTGGTGAATAAATTGTGTTTACCTTGGCTGAGGTAGGCTGCCAAGCCAACAGAAAACCATGTGCAGGCCAATCCGCCAAAAATAGTTGCCCAAGCAAAGAATGGCCCATCTACTTGAGATTCAGCAAGACCCGCCCAAGGGAAACCGGTAAATAATTGGCCTCTGGCCCATTCCATGATTGCCCAAGAACTGGCTAAGCCTAAGACTCTGGCAGCAGAAGAATGAAATTGATGAACCAGCTTGATAGCGGTAGCTGTGAATAAAGCTAAATATGCTGACAGTGCAACAACCGCTAGCGCAGAGATTGGTGCAGCTATTTTTCCGACGTCATGTAGGCTGACATAAATCCACCATAGTGAATTA
>JBJOKN010000069.1:0-7866 GCA_046046075.1 Pseudomonadota bacterium | reverse complement strand
TAAGACATCGTCAGTACCGCAACAGCCAAGAATCTACTGGCAATTACTTCAATCCAAATAAATATGAAGAACAGATGGTGGCCGTGGCCATGCGTCAACGAGTTCAGGGCTGGATGGTATCGGGTTTGATTGGCGTGGGGAGACAAAAGGTGAATGAAGATCCACGCACCAGCACGCATTTATATGAGCTAGAAGCCAACAGTCCGATCAACAAATCGATTGTTTTTAGAAGTAAGCTAGGTTACGGTCAAAGTGCCACTTTCAATGGCCCAGACTATAAGTTCCGATATTTCAATACCAGTTTGATCTTTAGCTTCTAGGCACTCTATGAAAACACTGGCGATTTTCCTGTATACACTCTCGTTGATTTTTCAGGTAGGCGCCAGTTATCAATCGTTTAGATTGATCAATATTGTCAAGAAATACAGATTTACTTGTATTGCTCTGACTGTCGCACTGACCTTCATGATTGGTCGTCGGATTGTTCCTTTGATCAACATTTATGAGCAGTCGATCTTTGACATCAAGGATGCCGTACTGTCTTTACCAATTTCTCTTTTGTTGTTTGTTGGCGTATTTGGCATCAAGTCTGCCTTGAGCGAGATTCGTAAAGAGAATTCAGCTCTAGAGAAATTGAATGCCACAGACTCTTTGACATTGGCTCTGACCAAAAAAGAGACTTATGTGCGACTTAAAAGAGAAATCAGCCGTGGGCAAAGGAGTCTTCACTCTCTGGCTTTTCTGATGATTGATATTGATCACTTTAAGCGCATCAACGATCAATACGGTCACATGGTTGGAGATACGGTTTTAAAGAACCTATCTTTATTCTGCCAACTTAAGTTAAGAGATATTGACGTATTTGGTCGTTTTGGTGGTGAAGAGTTTTTAGTTGGCTGTCCAGAAACTGATGCAAAAGCTGCCTATGAGATCGCAGAAAGACTGCGTGAGGCCATTGCAAAAGAATCTTTTGCAATGGTTGATGGCCAAGAAGTCACTCTGACCGTGAGCATTGGTATATCTATCTTTGACCCTCAGTCAGCCCACCATGACTCCTTGGATCTTGCAATGGATCAATACATTGATTACTCAGATAAAGCGATGTACTGCGCCAAGAATGCCGGCAGAAATCAAATCAAGATATTTGATGAAGAGATGCTTCGGTCATTCAAGGTTCAGACTGCGGGGAATTCGTAGTTATCTTCTCTAAAGAGCTTTAAACAAGCATCTACAACATGTTCGTCAAATAAGCTACCTTTACCTGCTTCAATTTCAGCAAGGGCTTTATCAAGACCTAGAGATGGCCGGTAAGGTCGATTATGTGACATGGCTTCCACTGTATCGGCCACCGCCAATATCCGAGCTTCCATGATGATGCTGTCACCTTTGAGTTGATTTGGGTAACCGCTTCCATCGATGCGCTCATGATGCTGATAGACGGTTTGAGCCAAGGGCCACTCAAAGTTGATTTCTTTGATGATGTCAAATCCAGTTTGTGCATGCCCATGAAGAGCTTCGATTTCCCAAGACTCCAAAGGAGTTGGTTTGGTGAGTATCTCTGCAGGCACACCAATTTTGCCAATATCATGAATCAAAGCACTTAACTTAATTCCCTCAACCACATTGACCGGTAAATTCATTTCATTGGCAATGGCCACGCATAAATGAGATACGCGCAATTGGTGCTGATAGGTATAAGGGTCTCGAGCAACAATCACTTTGGTCAAGGCATCAACCATCTGATACATATTAATGGCCATGGCTTGTTGGTATCTGATCAAAGCACTTTCGGTATTTTTTCTATCGGTGATATCTCTGATATTGCATTGAATCACTCGTTCACCGTTCACACCGTATGCATTACTAACAAATTCAACACTGATAATTTTTCCAGATTTGGTGCGTAGAGGTAAATCACTGTATTTGATGTAGCCTTCTTGCTTGAGTGTTTCAAAAGCTTTGACGGATGCCAATTTATCCACCATGGCACCGATTTCCCAAAGCTCTTTGCCGATTAATTCTTCTTTGCTGTAGCCCAGCATTTCAATCAGATAAGGGTTCACATCCTGAATTCGCCCATGATCAAAATCTAGGATCAAAATGCCATCGTAAGCTGTTTCAAAGAGACGGCGATAACGAAGGTTTAACTCTTGTGAAATGGCTGGATTTGTCATAACTCATATTCATCCGCTGTGACATATTTGTCAATGAATACTTGAGTATTCGCTTAATGTTTGTATATATCTTTATCTTGGACTTAACTTAGATCAATGAATCTCGCATTAAAGCCAGATTGATCTGTAGGAACTATCCGAATCATGATCGTCGGCTTGTTTCTTTGGGTTGAATCGCCGACCTCCCCGTGGGTCTGTACCACGGCCAGCGATATATAACCAATTACCTTGATTGCTGTAAACATCGTAATCAATCAACTGTGATTCAAACCAAGCCGCTCCTGCTCGCCAATCACAATTGAGGTCATAGATCAAATAGCTTGCGACTACTTGTCTTAATCGATTAGAAAGATAGCCCGTTGCATGTAACTCTCTCATGCCTGCATCAACGATTGATTCACCCGTGTTGCCTGCACACCACTTCTCAAACCATTTAGGATTGTGTTGCGGCGGGGGTGCATCACTGAGTCCTCTGGCATGGTAAAGAGCATTACCCCACTTCAAATGTAAGACTCTGAAGTAGTCACGCCAGAGAAGTTCAAACCACAACCAGTAGCTTCCTTCATTGGCTCCAAACTCAGCCTCAAATTCTTTAAGCTGAACCATGATGACTTTGGGGGATAAAGCTCCGTTCGCCAGCCATGGTGAAAATTTACTGGAGTAGTCTTCACCAAATAAAGCATTGCGAGTTTTTTTATAACTGTGAGGCAAACGTCTTTGAAGATATTGCTGAAGATGTTGCTTTGCATGTGACTCCCCGCCTCGGAATGATTCTTTCCAGTACGGGAATGAACTTTGAGTACTCAAGGCACAGTTGCTTGGTGATACTTTGAGGGCTTGCTGATGCTTGAAGTTTTCAGGTAATGGCGGAATGACTTTGGGTACGGGTTTGGGCTGAGTGAAGAGATGTTTTCTCTTTTCAATCTGAATGCGAAATTGCGTGAACTGCTCGGGCATTGCATCGACGGAGAAAGGCAGTTCATCAGGATCAATCATGCTGGATTGCCAAGTTGTGTGAACTAGTATCCCTGAACCCTTGGCAAAATTCTTGATGAATCCTAGTTCGTTTTGCTCCTCTGGTGCAGCAATCTCTTCACAGTAGATAGCATCGATTTTCAGTTGCTTGATCAAATCTTGAAGTACATGAACAGGCTCGCCTTCAAACAAACAGAGTTCCGAGCCTTTGGCTTTGAGTTGCTGAGCTAAGTCATACAGAGAATCATTCAAGAAATGACTGCGATGAGTTCCCTCTCGAGAGAATCCCCATTTTGTTATTTTTTGATTTTCAGGAGACTTGCAATAGATGGGAATTAAAAACTGACTTTCAGAGCAGGCTTTGAAGAAGGCTGGATTATCTTCAAGTCTGAGGTCTTGCCGAAAAAGGTAAACCGAAGTTTTGTACATCCTGAATTGAGATTGGGATAGATCGGTTTTTAAGCGAAAGCTTGATCAGCTCTCATTAATTCTCATTAACCCATCAACCCTTGAGTAAAGCCAAATCAACTGGCTGGCTCTCTGGCTTTGGCTCTGTCTCAATTTCTTCCCAAGTGCTGTCGCCTAACTTTTTCACCGTTAGTTTGAAAGTCCAGTGCTCAGGAATGCCGCAGGTCCATTCATCTGGGCCTGTTTGGATCAATACATTGGTTTGCTGGCGATGATCAAAGTACAAGTGATAGATCTTGCCATGCAATGGATTGAATGAGAACTTGGCAGCGTGTACTTGTTCTGTTACATCGAGTCTTGATTGCAAGGCCTTGGCTTGCTTCATCAAGACATTGGCTTGTTCCATGATGCGGTCGTATTCATGCTTGGCATTCTGCCTAGCCACATTGACGGCTTTGTCTTTTTCTTCTGTTACTTTGATGGGCGCGAAAACAGGCGATCCCACTTCCATGGGATATTCAATACTGGCATGTCGTGCTGGATCGGTATCTTCAATGCGCATTTGAAACCTCTGTTGTCTCGCTTTTTTAGCTCTATTAGCTTTATTGGCTTTTTAAGCTTTTACGCCATTTATATGGTCTAAGGTTCATTATAAGAACTTTAAGGATTTGTTGCTGAGAACTTCCTCAGCGGCAGGATTTGGCTTTTAAAGCTGCCCTGGATGGCCTTTTTGAGTATTTTGTAGATATCCAGATCAAATTCCACATCACCCAGGCTCATCAGTTCTTCAAGCTCATTTTCATTGATGGCGGATCCCAAATAGCACCAGCGGTCAACCACGTGCATTTGCTCACCTTCTTTGATAGCAATCGGCCCTTGGTAAGGCCAAACCTGAACCTTGAATAGCTCTAAGGCCGTTTTGAGTTGCAGGTTGTGCAACTTGATAGGAGATTGACCAATACAGGCACCGCCACATTGTTTGATTTGATAGCCAAAGCAAGACTTACCCTCGGTGCGTTTTTCTAGACCGAGCAAAGCCTCGCACAAACGATGCTTTTTAGCGATGGCTTTGAGATAAGTGTTAGCTTCTCTTTTGCTGTAAAAAAGTCCAAATAGATCATCTTGTAAACCAGGAAGTAAATCACGATGATTGACCAAGCTGGGGACTAAAACACCCTCTTCGTTTTCTTGAACTTTCCACGCACATAGGTCTTTCGAGCGGCGCAGTTTGATGTTCATACTCGGCATGCGCTCTTTGATCAATTTTGACTCGAGCAGCAAAGCGCCTAACTCACCACTGGTCTCAATCCAATCGATGTCTCGGACTTGCATGGATAGTTTCATTTCTTTGCGCTGAGTGAGCGCCGACTGAAAGTGCCCCATGACCCTGCTTCGCATCGTGATGCTCTTACCGATGTAAATAGGTGCTTTGTTTTCGCCATAAAAAATATAGCACCCTGGTTTTTCAGGAATTTCATCAATCATCGCTTTGTCGATGTTCGGTGGCAGGCTTGCATGACCAATCAATTGATTAAGCGCTGCTCTTAATTGAGCTTTACCAACCTTGGCCTCGCAGACTTGCCAAAATTGCAGCAATAAATCAGCATCGCCCAGTGCGCGGTGTCTGGCACTGACATTTAAACCATGGGTATTGATGATGGTGTCAAGATTATGTCTGGCTTGATCCGGAAACAACAATCTTGATAATTTGACGGTGCACAAAACCTTGGGCTTGAAATCAACTCCGATTCTCTTGAATGAGGCTTTTAAAAAGCCATAGTCAAAGCGTGCGTTGTGGGCAACAAAGATCTTGCCTTCTAACTTTTCTAGTATTTGTCTAGCGAGCTCATCAAAGGGCGGTTGATTCTCGACCATCTCAGGACGAATGCCGGTCAGCGCTTGAATGTTCTGAGGTATGAATGTGCCTGGATTGATCAGGCTTTCCCAAGTCTCTTGATAATCTCCTGAGAGCAGCTTGATACCAATTTCTGTGATGCGATCTCTATCGAAATTCGACCCCGTCGTTTCAATATCGACAAAGGCCAAATCTGGATAGTCCAACTGATCATGCTGCTCGTGCTGCATACCAGACGTTATTTATTAATCATGCATGGATCACTGCTTTGCAGCGTCTTGCGAGGATATTCTTTGGCAACTGCGCTCTCTGAAATCAACCATAGTGTGGTAACCCATTTGATAGCAAGCGCAATGCTTACCCAAAATCCAGCGGGCGACATGTTTGTCACCTGTTCGTTCTTGTTTGTATTGCCACTAATTTAGCCGATAAACCGAAATACTGCTGAGGACAGCGATTGATGGGGCTTGGAGTCAAGACCAAGGAATTCTGAGGAGTTAGGCTGAAGCTGTCTGTATGGGTATCCGGGGGTCGCAAGCAAAAATCCAGCAAATCTATTAAATTGGGGTGTCCATATATCCACAAACATTTTTAATGAAAGCAGCTTCCTATGATTGCTAATTACCTGATTGCTGCCATGGTGGGCATCATGCTTTTCTTCACCGTGGTGGTAGCACCAACAGTCTTCAAGGTTCTACCTGTCGAATGGTCAAGCAAGTATGTCCGTAACTTTTTCCCTAAGTACTATGCAAGCTTAGGCATCCTGACTGTGATCAGCGCCTTCTTGGCCCAAAGTGCTTTCGCTCAATACTTGCTGATTGCCTGCGCTGCTTTATTTGCTTTCACATTGTTTTACTTGACTGGAAAAATCAATCAAGCAAAAGATTTGGGGCTGAATAAACAGTTCCACATTCTTCATGGTTTGAGTGTAGTGATCAACCTTGCTCAATTGATTGTCTTTATTTATCTCTTGGTGGTGTCACTATGAAGATATTGATTGGTGTTTCTTCAGTTGTTGTTACAACTGTTTCTTTACTAGTTTCAGGATTGGCATTCAGTCAGTCTGCAAATATCACCAGCTTTAAGAAAAGTTATGAATCTAGCTGCGTTAAAGAGCAGGTCAAACGTCATTCAGGGGTTAAAGGAATCACGGCAGACCAGTTTGCCGCGCATTGCGAATGCACCTCTACTCAATTGAGTAAAAGTTTGAACACCAGTGAAATTGAGGCCTTATTGAGTAATCAAGCAAGGCCCAATTGGTTTAAAGAGAAAGAGTCAGCCGCAGCCAAGTCTTGTTTGAAACAAGAGCCTAAGATTCAGGTGAAGTTTTTGGACTTTCGTTTGATTGAGGTGCTGGGCTGACCAAAGGCTTGAGTGGCGGGTGGCACATTTTTTCGCCATCCCATACCTGACCACACCAACACTCGCCTTGAGGATTGATGATGCAGACTCCTGAACCACAACAGCGCTTATCTGTACTCAACTTGAATTCCTTCCTAGATTGGTTCTTGGCTTATTTCTTGGCTTACTTTTGGTGGATACAAGACCAACAAAATTAACCTAACTGAAATGTTAATCTTTTTTAGCAGGTCACGCTTGATGAAACAAATTTCCCTGATGAATGATCTTGATGAGCCCCTCACCATCTTGTCCAAAGATGGTGAGGTGACTTATCACAGGGATTTTTATTCAGCATCAGAGAGTAAGGAATTGTTTGAAGATCTGCTCAATGGTTTGAATTGGCAATTTGATGAACTAGTCATGTTTGGCAAGAAAATCACCACTACTAGGAAGGTGGTTTGGGTCGCTGATCAAGATCTTTCTTATACCTACTCTGGTGTTAAAAAGAATCCTCAAGAGTGGTCTGCACCCCTTTTGGAGATTAAAGATAAGCTGGAGTCTTTTTGTGGGCATCAGTTCAACTCTTGCCTACTCAACCTCTATCATGATGGTAATGAAGGAATGGGTTGGCACAGCGATGATGAGAAAGAATTGGATCAAAACTCTCCGATTGCTTCATTGAGTTTTGGCGGAAGAAGAAAATTTTCTTTTCGGCACAAACAGGATTTAAGCAAAGCATCTCTATTTTTAGACGATGGCAGTCTATTACTGATGCAAGCGCCAACTCAAACCTATTGGCAGCATTCTTTACTTAAAACCAAGGTGTCTGTAGAACCACGAATCAACTTAACTTTTAGAAAAATAAGGCTTTAGAAAAACAAGATATGCAAGCTAAGCTAAAAAACAAAAAAACGGTAGCGGTGATTGGGGCAGGTATTTCTGGTGCGGCTTGCGCCTTCGAATTACAGTCTTTGGGGTTTGAAGTCCAAGTCTATGAAAAAAGTCGTGGTGCTAGCGGTCGCTTAAGCACTCGAAGAACCGAAACCTGGTCGGCAGACCATGGTGCGCAGTACTTCACGGCCAGAGATCCACTGTTTATAAAAGAAGTGAATC
>JBJOKN010000068.1:0-6629 GCA_046046075.1 Pseudomonadota bacterium | reverse complement strand
CTTGGAGCGGTGTCGCCCAAGTCATCTAAATAACGCTTTAAGTGTTTTTCAATGGTCTGGCTGACCGGATGTTGAACTGGGGGTTGCATATCAAGCAGCCTCTAAATAAATTAAGTGTTCAGATTCTTGTTTCAGTGAATCAAAAAAGTGATTGACCGTTTTTAATTGTTCTTGGCAATCGTCTATTGTATTCATGTGCTGCTTGAATACATGAGATCCTTTGAGTCCTTTGCAATACCAGGCAATGTGTTTACGGGCTGTTCTTACCCCGGCATATTCACCATAAAAACTATAGTGGTCCAGTAAATGATGATTCATGATGTCTTGAATCTCTGAAATTTTTGGAGCAGATAAATGTTCACCCGTTTCAAGAAAGTGCAAGATTTCGCGAAAAATCCAAGGACGTCCTTGAGCTGCTCGACCAATCATCAAAGCATCGGCACCAGTTTGTTGTAGAACAAAGGCTGCTTTTTCTGGAGAGTTGATGTCGCCATTGGCAACAACAGGAATATCAATGGCAGCTTTAACCGCGGCGATGGTGTCGTATTCAGCTTCACCACGATATAAATCAGCTTTTGTTCTGCCATGGATGGTGAGCATTTCGATGCCGCTGTTAACGGCTATTCTGGCAATGTTTAGAGCATTTTTATTGTCTCTGTCCCAGCCAGTTCTGATTTTCAGAGTCACTGGTACAAGGGGGACCAGTGCTTCATCTTTTAAAAGGGCTGATCCAGAAGCTACATTGCATACTTTCTTGGCAGGGCAACCCATATTGATGTCGATGATTTGTGCGCCACGATCCACATTCAAAACAGCTGCTTCGGCCATCATCTCTGGATCTGCGCCGGCGATCTGGACTGAAATTGGCTCAACTTCACCATCATGGTTGGCTCTTCGAAGTGTTTTTGGGCTATTCCAGAGCATGGCGTTCGAAGCAATCATCTCTGAAACCGCATATCCCGCACCCAAACGCTTACAGAGCTGTCTAAAGGGACGATCTGTTACTCCGGCCATGGGAGCAACAAATAAATGATTGGGAAGCGTGTAGGGGCCTAATTTCATCAGGACGCCACTCTAACATGTCAGACTGACTTTTGCCTAAATTTTAGGCAGATTGAAGTTTTATCGCTGACCAAACATCATTTGTCTGGTAATGCCTTGTTTGAGAGGGTTGAGTAATTGAAGGCTGGATAGAGCAATGCCCCTTCCCCAGATAACTGGCTTCAATTTTGATGTGAAAACCCTGGCTAAAAAGTCGGTTGTACCAATCGTGGCTTTTCGATCTTTTTTACGAAGTTGTTCGTATTTTTCAAGAGCTAGATAAACATCACTTTCATCACAAAGAACATCTGCCAAAGTATGTGCATCTCTCAAACCTAAATTAAGACCTTGGCCAGCAACCGGATGCATCGTCTGAGCGGCATTGCCGATCCAAACTTCATTTTTATCAACGATCTTTTTTCTGGCATTTAAACCCAGTTGATAACTTCTTAAGTCTTCAGCTTCAATGAATGTTCCGGCTCGAGATCCAAATGCCTCTTGTAATTCTTTGATGAAAGTAGTTTTATCAAGTTGTAGGCGTCGCTCCGTGGATGCAGGACTGCCGCACCAGACTAAGTTAAGGTATTCGTGGCCTTGATGGTTTGGTAGTAATGCGAGCGGTCCCTCATCAGTGAATCTTTCCCATGCCATATTTTGGTTGATTTGATTTGTTTTGACCCAGCCAACGATTGCGCTTTGTTGATAGTCGCGATAAATCTCTTGCCACTCTTGTTGTTTGAAAAGGCCGCCTTCAGCATGAACAACAACATCGCCTAGTTGATCATGAGTCAATTGATCATTGGCTTGATTGAAGTGCCACTGGAAGTTAGGTGAATGCCCCGCTATTTTTTTCAAGGCTTGTCTGAGTGCCAAGTGAATATCTGCGTAGCGAACAATGTGGCCCAAAGCGTCTTGTTGTAATTCTTCTCTTCTCACAATGGCTTTACCAAAGTGACCTCGATGAGAGATATGAATGGTGTGAATGGCTGGCGAGAGTGTTGGCCAAGCATTGATTGTTTTTAAGAGTAAATGACTGCCTTGAGAAACAGCAATGCCGCGACTATCACCTTGCTTGATTGAGTCATCAGATTCAGGCATGCGATCAAACAAGTGTAAGTGTGCATCAGGTTGTTTGGTCAACACCCAATTCGCACATGCTAGCCCTACTGGGCCTGCACCAATGATGGCAATTTTTTTCATGATTTTTCTGACGATGCTTGCTTCAAGGTGTCTGTTTCATTAAGTACTCAATTTCCTCGGCTTTGACTGGCACGCCGCGACTCATGAGTTCACATTCGCCAGAGGTAACCAAGGCGTCATCTTCAATCCGAATACCAATATCCCAATACTGTGGATCGACATCATCGGCTTTGCGGATATACAGGCCTGGCTCAATGGTCAAAACCATGTTTGGCTTCAAGGTTCGCCAGGCTTTTGGTTCTGTGGAGCTGCCAGGCTCTCGATAGTTACCGACATCATGAACATCCATGCCTAACCAGTGACTGGTTCTGTGCATGTAAAAGCGTTGATAGGCTTTTGTCTCTATGGCGTTATCAAGCCCGCCGATGGCTTTTTTATCAATCAGATTTAAATCAAGCAAACCTTGGGTAAGAATCTTTAAGGCGGCATCATGAGGTGCTTGGAAATCAAAGCCAACCTTGGTGACTGCAATAGCTGCTTCCTGAGCTGCTAATACGATGTCATAAACGGCTCTTTGTGGGCCAGAGTATTTGCCATTGACGGGGAATGTGCGTGTGATGTCTGAGGCATAACCGTCTAATTCACAGCCGGCATCAATCAAGCATAAATCACCATCTTTTAACTCTGTATTACCTGCACGATGATGAAGGACGCAAGCGTTAGCACCTCCTGCAACAATGCTGTTATAGGCAACGCTTTGTGCGCCTGCGTTTCTGAATGAATATAAAAGTGATGCTTCTAAGTGATATTCGCGCAGACCTGGTTTTGAAGCCTTTATAGCGTTGATGTGACCATCCGCAGCAATCTTGCCAGCTGCGCGCATGATATTAATTTCATGAGCATCTTTGAAAAGACGCATTTCATGAATCATGGCTTCAACATCTTCGATTCTGTTCGGCGTACTTGCACCTGAGCGTGACATGCCTTTCACTTTATGTAACCAACTTTTGAGTTGATTTTGTAGTGGGCCTTCGCTGCCAAGTCTTGCGTAAATCGCTGGTTGATCAGCTAAAAAATCAGGCATTAAGTTGTCTAATTCATTTTGTGCGAATGCTTGATCAACTCCGAGTTGAGTTGGTGCTGCTTCAGGCCCTAATCTCCAGCCATCCCAAATCTCACGCTCCAAATCTTTGGGGCGACAAAAAAGAATGGACTTGCTTGATTTCTTATCAACCATCATGACCAGCGTGGCACCTGGCTCTGTGAAACCTGTCAGGTAGTAAAAGTCAGAGTCATGACGATAGGGAAAATCACTGTCTCGATTTCTAAAATGCTCAGGGGCTGTTTCTAAAACCAAGACACCGCCATTACTTTTCCCCAGCATGATTTCTGCCAACCGCGCTCTTCGATGAGCGTAGATATCTTTGGGGAAGTTATTCATTGTTGTCATGGTTACTTATTCAGTTCAGCCAATCTTTCGGGAGTTCCAACATCCACCCATGGGACGCTTAATACTTCACCTAAAACTCGATCTTCATTCATCGCATTTCTGAGGATTGGAGCAAGTTTGGCAATTTCTCCTATCTTAATACTTTTAAACAAATCTTGATGGTAGATGCCAGCCCCAGAAAATGTGAGGTTTAAACCTTGAGAATCCTTATCTTTTACCAAGGAGCCCTTTAGCTGAAAATCTCCTTGTGGGTTGTGATCAGGATTCGCAACTAAAAATAGGTAAGCCAAAGTTGTTGGGTGATCATTTCGTAATCTTTGAACAATGCCTTGGATTTTTTCAAATGGAAAGCTTGGACAAAACACATCGCCATTAATGGCAAAAAAGAAATCATCCAATTTCATTAAGCTCATGCCTTGACGCAAACCACCAGCGGTCTCTAAAGCGGTGAGCTCTTTAGAAAATTGCAGGTCCAGTTCTGCATGTTTGGATTGAGACAAATGTTGGACGACTTGTTCGCCCAACCAAGCGTGATTAACAACTACCCGAGAAAAACCATTCTTTACTAGGCCATCAATGTGCCAATCAATCAGTTTTTTGCCTTGAACCTTGAGTAATGGCTTTGGTGTGTGATCGGTCAAGGGACGCATTCTTTCCCCTCGGCCTGCAGCCAATACCATGCAAGGAATAGAGGAAAGGGTGGTCATTAAAACGTTAATCCATCTGGACGATCAATGCCTTCAATCGTATCCAAAAGCTGAAGAAGGGGTTTGAGAGCAATGTATCTTTCAGCAACTTTTCTAGTGTATTTGAAAACAAGGGGGATATCTTTCAAATAGCCATCCTTGCCATCACGGTGATAAAGGCGAGCAAAAATACCCAAAACCTTTAGGTGTCTTTGTAGACCCATCCATTCAAAATCACGATAAAAGTCACCAAACTCAGGAGGTACTGGTAATCCAGCTTTACGGGCCTTGTCCCAGTAACGGATCAGCCAGTCCATTTGCTCAGGCTCTTCCCATTCAATGTATGCATCACGATACAAAGAGGCCAAGTCATAAGTGATGGGGCCGTAGACGGCATCTTGAAAATCTAGAATCCCTGGGTTGTTAATACTTGTCACCATCAAATTTCTGCTGTGAAAATCTCGGTGAACATATACCTGAGCTTGGGAGAGGTTATTTTCTAAAATCAGCTCAAAAATATGGGCTAAATCAGCACTTTGTTTTGAGCTCAGCTCTAAATGGAGGTGTTTATTCAAATACCACTCTGTGAATAGATTCAGTTCACGGCTCAGCAACTCTCTGTTGTATTCAGGAAGAATGCCTGGCTTGCTGGCTAATTGCAGTTGAATTAAGGCTGAATTAGCATCGCCATACAGCTTTGGTGCAGATGCAGGATTAAGTACCGAGAGATAGGTGTCATTGCCCAAATCACTTAAAAGCAAAAATCCTTGATCAATGTCTTTTTCTAGAACCAATGGCACATTCAGTTTGGCCTGGTTAAAAAGCTCAGAAATGGCGATAAAAGGCTTTGTATCCTCAGTTGCTGGCGGGGCATCCATCACGATGAAGCTCTGATGAGGGCCGTTTTGACTGCTTGCAACCCTAAAATAACGTCTAAAACTAGCATCGCTTGATGCGGGCGCCAAGCTTTCAAGAGTTAGTGACCACTTGCTTGCCAAAGAGGCTAACCAAGAATTTAATTGAGATAAGCGGATATCGGGGTTCATGGGTTCGTATAATAAAAGCACTTAAGTCATATGCCTAAAACTTTTATCGTTCCGAGTGTCATTCTCGATATCAAACGACTCCCATCACTTCTCAAAGTGGGAGGTTTTTGTGCTTCTTTTTCTCTGATCTCAGTGGTTTTGGCTCAAGATGTTTTGCCCAAGGAAGATGCGCTCAAACTTAAGTTATCCGACCAATTACTGGTAAGACCTGTTGTCCCTGATGATGTGGCACCAACCTTTACCTCATCCAAGCAATTGGACGGAATCATGGATCGCCAAATGCGCCTAGAAGGCGATGCGGTTATTAGAAGAAATCGTACCGTTATCAAGGGTGATTTAATCATTTACGACCCTGATACAGATATCGCCGATGTTGATGGCAATGCCACATTATTAAAAGACTCCACCTCCTTCAAAGGGCCAAAAGCAAAAATCAAGGTTGATGCTCAAGAAGGTTGGATGGATGAGCCAGACTATGAACTTAGAGATATTGGTGGCGGTGGTAAGGCTCGTAGAGTTGAATTCAAACAAGACAATGAAATTGAGTTTGAAAAGTTAACTTACAGTACGTGTAGACCTGAAAATCTCGATTGGTATTTAACTGCAAGTCGTATGGATGTTGAGCAGGATACTCAATCGGCAGTTGGCACCAATGGAGTGCTTCATTTCTTTAAGATTCCGGTTCTTTATACCCCAGCCTTTTCTTTGCCTACAGGGTCTGGACGTCGTTCAGGATTTTTGTCACCAACCTATGGACGTGCAAAAAGAGGTGGCGTTAAGGGTTGGGATATCACGGTACCTTACTATGTCAATTTAGCTCCTAACCGAGACATGACTTTGTTCCCTCGCTATCTTGAAGGTCGTGGTGAACAGTTAGGCGTTGAATATCGTTACCTTGATAGAAATTACACAGGTGTTGTAACTGCTGAAGCCTTGAACGACTCGGCTTTTGGCCAAAATCGCTGGGCTTTTGGTTTAAAGCACACGCAAGTAATGACTCCTGGTTTGGTGGGTTACACCGACTTCAGTAAAGTATCAGATGATTTGTATGTTGATCACTTAGGCAAGAGCTTGAATGGTGTGGTCAATCGTCAGTTCAACCAAGAGGTGGGCACGCGATATGGAGTTGCTGGTTGGAACATCTTGACCAGAGTTCAAAAGTTTCAAACGCTTCAACCTGATCCAAATAACCCAGTGATCTTGCCTTATGATCGCGAGCCGCAAGTTAATGCAAGATATGCCAGAAACAACTGGAATGGTTTAAAC
>JBJOKN010000067.1:0-5932 GCA_046046075.1 Pseudomonadota bacterium | reverse complement strand
GTGATGTCACGGAAGATGCCAGGATCTGCACGCATCTTTTCAGTCACTTTGGTGGACCACTCATTGATGCCCTCAAAGCCCACGCTTTGCAAAATATATTGGTAGCGACTCTTGGTGACCTTGCCACCTAATTGCAAATTCTGAATAGGGCGTAAATAAACTGCAAGGCCTGGGATGTCTCTTAAATCTTTGCGCAGACTCTCCAAAACTTTCTTCATGGGAGCGCGCTCATCGCGAGACTTTAAGTTCACGAACATCCTGCCGGTATTGGTGCCTGAGCTTGCACCACCGCCGATGATTGATACCAGTGCCTCAATGTTTTCATTGTTACGCACAATCTCAGCCGCCTTGTTTTGCAGATCAACCATGGCGGCAAATGAAATATCATCCGCTGCCTCAGTGGTCACAAATATTTGTCCAGTGTCTTCTTCTGGGAAGAAGCCTTTTGGGCTCCATACAAATAAAGCAATCGTGATGACAAACGTCGCTAAAGCGCCTTGTAGCACTTTCTTTTGATTGGTGAGTGCCCAATCAAGTGCTTTTTCATAAGCGTTCAAGACCAGGGTGAAATAACGCTCAAATTTGATGGTGATTGGCGGCTCTTTGGCAACTGCTTGACCATGCTTTGGCAAGAAGCGACTGCACAGCATGGGAACCAAAGTCAGAGACACCACTGCTGATACCAAAATGGAGAGTGACACGACGACCGCGAATTCTCTAAACAGCAAACCAAGTGGGCCAGGTAAGAAGAAAATTGGAATGAACACGGCCACCAATGAAATCGAAATAGAAATAATGGTGAAGCTCACTTCACGACTGCCCAATAAAGATGCCTTCAATGGATGCATGCCGTTTTCAATATGACGCATGATGTTTTCAAGCACCACAATCGCATCATCGACCACCAGACCAACAGCAATGGTGATGCCCAATAAAGAAATATTGTCCAAGCTGTAACCCATCCAATACATGATGGAGAAAGCTCCAATCAAAGAAATGGGTAAGCTCAGCGCTGGAATGATGGTGGCAGCCGCACGCTTTAAGAACAAGAAAATCACCATCACCACCAAGCCGATGGTGAGTAATAAAGTGAGGTTCACATCATGAATCGCTTCTCTGATTGATTTTGAGCGATCGATCAATAAATTGATTTTGATTGAGGCTGGCATCTGCGCTTCAAACTTGGGCACCATTTTGCGCACTGCATCGACCACTTCAACAGAGTTAGCGGTTGGCTGACGCAAGATCGCTAAAGCGATTGAGCGCTCACCGTTATAAGCGGCCACTGTTTTGACGGATTCATAACTCTCTTCAACCAGTGCCACATCCTTTAAGCGCACCGGTAAGCCATTGCGTTGTGCAATCACTAAGTTGGCGTATTCACTGGCTTTGACCAACTGCTCATTGGCGTAAATGGTCAATAACTGACGAGGACCATCCAAAACACCAACCGGTGTATTCGAATTTGCATTGTTGATAGCTTTAGCAACATCATCAATGGTGAGATTTTTAGCGGCCAATACAGTTGGATTGACTTGAATTCTGACCGCATATCTTTTTTGACCGTAAACCAATACTTGAGCAACACCATCAATGGTTGATAGTGTTGGAGAAATCAAGTTCTCTGCGTAATCATTGATTTGTGACAAATCCATCGACGGTGATGTCATCGTCATGATCAAAACGGGCGCATCAGCAGGATTGACCTTGCGATACGACGGTGGATTGGTCATTTCAATCGGTAAACGCTTTTGTGCCCGAAGCAAGGCTGCCTGCACATCAACCGCTGCCTTATCAATGTCACGGTTATTGTTGAACTCAAGCGTGACGTTGGTGCTTCCCAATGTATTGGTTGAGCTGATGACCGTGATGCCATCAATCGTTGAGAATTCTTTTTCTAGAGGCAGAGCAACCGCAGATGCCATGTTTTCAGGGCTGGCCCCTGGCAAGGTGGCACTGACCTGAATAACCGGCGTATTAAAACTTGGAAGGGCAGCGACCGGTATCTTTAAATAAGCAACACTGCCAGCGGCCACGGTGGCCAATGACAGCAATACCGTCATGACCGGGCGGCGTATACATAACTCTGAGATGTTCATAACTGATTACTTCCCAGCGCCAGATGTTTCTCTGATCACGCCATTAGGTCTTAAGTTTTGTTTGCCTTCCACCACAATCTTGTCGCCAGCATTCACACCTGTCACCACGGTCTTGCCCTGGTATTGGTAGATCACTTTGATTGGCTTAAGAGCAACTGTGTTGGCTTTTTCAACCACGTACAAATGATCACCCTTGGTATTGGTAACAACTGCTTGAGTTGGAATGACCAAAGAGTCTTTCAATGTTTTGGCTTTTAATTTGATTCTGACAAATTGCCCTTGAATCATCGCGCCATTCTTGTTACTTAATTGAGCTTTCACTCTCACAGCACCAATGGCAGGATCAACTTGATTGTCGACCACATACACAGAGCCTTCAACTGGTTTGTCCGAGCCATTCACATCCACGCTCACGGTCAACTCTTCGCCAGCTTCACGTCCAGCAAGAATCAAAGGAATCTCTTTCTCGGGGATGGTGAACTGCACATTGATAGGATCTAATTGAGTGATAGTTACCATCGCACCAGTCGTGGTAGTTGCTGTAGCACTGCTCGTGGTAGAAATATTGGTGCCCGCCTGCACAAGACTACCTGGGAACACATTGATCACGCCAGCACGACCAGCAATCGGTGCACGAATATGGTCAAAGCTCAAAGCAACTTCAGCCGCTTTGGCACTTGCTACCGCGGATTGCATATTGGCTTTTGAAGAATCAGCCGCTGCTTGAGAGATGAATTTCTTTTCAATCAACTCTAAAGAACGTTTGTATTGACGAGTTGCATCATCAGCCAATGCTTTGGCTTTTTCATAATTGGCGCGACTGGCTCTGTCATCCAAGGTGAACAATAAATCACCAGCTTTGACTGCTTGACCTTCTTTAATGTGTATCTTGCTCACCACATTGGTTGTTTGAGGACGAATATCAACAATGTTGGCAGCGACAATGGTGCCAGTTGCTTCGATGATCACCGGAGTGTCGGCAGTTTCAACCAAGGTGGTAGTGACCAATTGAGGAGGTGCCTTTTTCACTGACTTTGGCATCCACTTGTCATAAGCGTAATTGGCAGCAAAAAGCACAATCAAAATGATCAGGATGGCTTTTTTGTGTTTGATCACAAAAGCGTAAGTTTTAGCCCAATTGAACTTCTTGAATAGATTCATGACGAAAGTCACTATTCGGCAGCCTAGCTGCATGACTTTATCTTTTAGTTTGGTGATTAACTGCATGGCTGAGGGGCTTTCATGGAAAGCCACTTTCTCCTTATATGTTCTAGCTTTATTCTCGCACACTCAGCCTGATTTGGCATTAATTAGGGGCTCGGAGCTCCTTGGCGAGGAGATTGGATTCAGAATGCAGTTTTTTTGAGGATTTCTTCAACACCTTTGTTGGCTAGGGCATCAGCCAACTCATTGCCTGGGTGGCCAGCATGACCCTTGACCCAGTGCCAGTCAATTTGATGTTTGCCCAGCAATTCATCAATTTCTTGCCACAAGTCGACATTCTTTACTGGATCTTTTCCGGCAGTTTTCCAACCCCTGGCTTTCCATCCACCCATCCATTCAGTGACGCCTTGCATCACATACTTTGAATCCGTATACAAACTCACATGACAATCCATTTTGAGAGCTTTTAGCGCCTCTATCACCGCGGTCATTTCCATGCGATTGTTGGTTGTCATCAACTCGCCGCCATGGAGATGTTTTTCTTTATCTCCTGAGCGCAAAACCACACCCCAGCCACCGGGACCTGGATTACCTTTGCAGGCGCCATCGGTGTAAATCACCACCTTGCTTTGTGTTGGAGTGCTCATCCTTGATCTTTCAACTGATTTTGCAACTGACTATTTTGTGAAGACGTATTTAATTGAGTGACTGTGCTCAATTGTGCTTGATTGGCCGCAACACCTTTTTCAATTTTGCCAACCAATGTCAATGTCGAGACTCGTTTGATTGCTGACACCATGAACACGGAGCCTAAAACAGGCCACCAACGATCACCTGCTTTTTCAAGGAAAGCCAACTTTTGCATGCCTGATTCGCTTCTCAAAGGTAATCGGTAGCAACCAAAGCGACCGCGATCAACCGAGAAGTTGAGCAGTTTCAACCAATCTTTCAATCTTAATAATGCAATGAATTGACCTTCTCTGGGTAGGTAAGGTTGACCAATCAAATGACTGCAGTATTGGCGCAAGCCCCACAGGCTCGCTGGATTAAAACCAGAAATCACCACCCGACCTTCGGGCATCAAGACACGTTCAACTTCTCGCAATACCGCATGAGGGTCGGTGGCGAACTCCAGCACGTGGGGCAAGACGACTAAATCAATGCTTTGACTGGCAAAGGGTAATTCTTCAGGGATGCCTTGAATCGTGTGCCATTGCCCGCCAGCTTCATCATTTGGCTTGTCGTGCGGTGCGCGCAAGATCATTTGTAAAGGCATCCGATTTTCTGTCAAAGCAGGCAATTGCGGTAAGCCAATTTGCAGAGCGTGATAACCAAAAATATCGCTCACAATGTGGTCAAATTGAGTTTGTTCCCACTTCAGGACATATTTCCCTGGAGGCGAGCCAAGCCAAGCATCCCATGATGTCCATGGAGCTTGTTGATGATCGGTATCAGTTGGTTGACTCATAAGTGGTTATATCTATGCTTGATGACAATTTATTGCAAGTTCGTTCAATTGCAGCTTATGACGATAACTATATTTGGTTAATTTCCGATAAGCATTGTGCCGTAGTTGTTGACCCTGGCGATGCTGCGCCAGTGATTCGCTACCTCACAGAACATCATTTAACACTGACCACCATTCTAATCACCCATCATCACGCTGACCACATCGGTGGTGTGGCTAATTTGTTGGCTTGGTGCGCATCTCAGGGGCTTGCAAAACCAGTGGTCTATGGACCTGCTCATGAAGATATTGCTGTGGTGGCTGAGCGACTCATTGAATCTGACCTTGTTTCAATTACAAGTCCCGCCTGCGAATTCACCGTATTAGATGTGCCTGGGCACACCGCAGGGCATATTGCCTTCTATCTAGACGCAGGCCGTCAGCAACACGTGTTTTGTGGCGATACATTGTTTGCCACAGGTTGTGGGCGTCTTTTCGAGGGCACTCCTGCACAAATGGTGGATTCTCTCAATAAGTTAAAAAACTTACCCGATCAAACATTGGTGCATTGCGCACATGAATACACCTTATCTAATATAAAATTCGCTGTGGTGGTTGAGCCGCAGAATCAAGAGTTATTGGCTTGGCAAGAAGCGGCACAAATGATGCGCCAGCAAGGTGTGCCCACGGTGCCAACAACGATCGCTCATGAAAAAAGCGTTAACCCATTTTTAAGGTGTGAAGAATCAAGCGTGATTGAATCAGTGAAAAAACATCAAGCGATCAAAGATACTGACCCAGTGACGGTGTTTGCTCATTTGCGTTCATGGAAAGACACTTTCAAAGCATGATGCAAAGATTCTCAGCTTTATCTTCACTGTCGCGACTCTTCCGACTGCTGACCATCTTGACGGTCGCTTCAGTTCTCAGTGCCTGTGCCACCATGGGTGAGGATTGGACTGATTCAACTTCAAACAAACAAGTTACCAAGACTGGCAAGTACAGTAAATCTGGCAAAGCTCCAAGAGTTAACATCGATAAAGATTCTGTGGGTGCCTTGGATGCCCCGTACAACGATCTTTGGGATCGTATTCGTGATGGCTTTGAGTTTGAAGATTCCGATAGTCCTTTGGTGATCAAGCATGTGCGTTGGTATGCCGATCGTCCCGACTATGTGGATCGCATGATGTCACGATCATCGCGCTATCTCTTTTACATTGTT
>JBJOKN010000066.1:0-8425 GCA_046046075.1 Pseudomonadota bacterium | reverse complement strand
CACTCGCCACCAGGTGCAAGCACCCGTGCTGCCGTTCGACTTGCATGTGTAAGGCATGCCGCCAGCGTTCAATCTGAGCCAGGATCAAACTCTTCAGTTTAATTCCTGTGATGCATTACTGCATCGTCGCTCACTCATTCAGAATCGACTCCAGTCTTTCGACCGGAACCAAATTTACTGTTTTGTGAGTAGCTGACTGTTTTTCGTTAATTTCGAATCGCATTCAGCAGAGAAACGAGACTATGCCATACCCTATTTGGCATGTCAACACCTTTGGCATAAATATTTAATAAATCCTGTAAAAAAAATTTAGGGTTTTTTGTTATTTTATTTTTTAACCTTTAGAAACAAGGGGTTGTAGGGCAAAGCTTGCAGTTGATGATAGAGCACAGATTGCGATGCCCTGTTTTGTTCTGATGAAAAAATATTCTATTTTTTTGAGTAAGGCCCCATTCTTCTCAAGAACTCATGAATAAGGAGTTCGCCTTGCTAAAACATGATGTTTCTTAAGAAAAAAGCCCACAAAAGTGGGCTTTTTAAGATCTGGCAGGGGGTCGCGACTATTTGGCGCCATCCAATCTCCTTTTATCCGCCTCAGAGATTAAGTCAAATACTTTTGTCACCTGCTTCACACCCGGAACACTTCTGGCAATCTCTACAGCACGATTTGCCTCTGCATCCGTCACAATGCCCATCAAATAAACCTTGCTTGCCTCAGTGATCACCTTCATTGAATTTGAGGGGACGCCCTCTGTAGCAACAAAAGCTCCTTTGATACGAGTAGTTAAATAACTGTCGTTTGCTCTAGCACTCAAACCACTGATTGGCGCAGCGACCATTTCATTAAAAATCGTTGTGACATTCTTCATGTTCTTAATGTCTGCTTCAACGCTGGCTTTGATTGCTTCAGTTCTTGTTTCACCAGTCAATAAAACTCGTCGATTAAAAACGCTCACATTGACGTGGATATTGTCGCCATATTTTTTAGTTAAAAAACTTTCAGCCTCTTGCGTTCCAGGATTTCTTCTATCAGCTATCACTAGCGCGCCACCGGCCATTCCTCCAGCAACCAAAGGAAAGCAGCCTGACAGAGCACTAGCACTTGCGCCGAGTGCAATTATTTTCAAAGTTTGGCGTTTAAGTTGTTTGGTCATTTTTATCCTCTAAAAATTTAATCGAACATCAAGTGATCAACGCCATCACACAGGCAATGCAATAACAACAAATGCGTTTCTTGAATGCGCGCAGTACGATCGGCTGGAACGCACAAATGAACATCAGAATTTTTTAAAATATTTTTAATCTTGCCACCGTCTTTACCGGTGAATGCAATCACAGACATTCCCTTGAGGTGAGCAGCCTCAATCGCTGCAATCACGTTCGCTGAATTACCAGAAGTTGAAATTCCCAAAAGCACGTCACCACTCTGGCCAAGTGCTTTGACTTGTTTGCTAAAAATCACTTCATAACTGTAGTCGTTTGCGATGGCCGTCAATATGGACGAGTCTGTGCTCAAAGCTATGGCTGGTAACTCGCGACGTTCACGCTCAAATCTACCCACCAACTCTGCCGCAAAATGTTGAGCATCAGCAGCTGATCCACCATTACCACAAGCCAATATTTTCTTTTCTGAACTCAGGGCTTGATGCATGAGCTTTATTGCACGCACAATATCTGCAGACATTATTTCTGCTGCTTTTTGCTTCGTTTGAATGCTGTCAAAAAAATGATTTTTGACCCGTTGCTCTAAATTATTTTTAATCTCTTCGCTCATAGCTAGATTATGCCCTCAAGACGAATTTCTACAAACATATATTACCTTTTAACTAAGCAAAATTGCCTTGCCATAATCTTTGATGCATCATCATTTAATTGAGTCATATTTACTCAAATAGAAAGTTTGTATGGATTTATTTAAATTTGCGCGCGGTCAAAGTTTTCCTTCTGGGACGCTCTATCTGGTTCCGACACCAATTGGAAACTTGGCAGACATCACCATAAGAGCTCTTCATATTTTGGGCCAAGTGGATGGTATTGCGTGCGAAGATAAGCGACACAGCTCCATGCTACTTAATGCATACGGCATTTCAAAGCCTCTTTATGCATTGCATGAACACAATGAAATATCAGCAAGCGCGCGCAGAAATTACCAAAGCGGGCTATCAAGTTTCTCCACTACCAGGCCCCAGCGCGATTACAGCAGCAGTTTCTGGATCTGGAGATTTTTTGAATCACGGTAATGGTGGTTTTCAGTTTTTAGGATTTTTACCGGCTAAGGCAAATCAGAGAGATGAGTTACTTAAATTGGCCGCAACATCCTATGTCAGCTCCTTCTTTTATGAGGCACCACACCGCATAGAATCTACTCTTAAATTCATCAGCAACGCATTTGACGGCGATCGAAAAGTGCTGATTGCAAAAGAATTAAGCAAGATTTTCGAAGAAATAAAAGTACTTGCCGTGCGAGATTTACCAAGCTGGATAGCAAGATTTTCGAAGAAATAAAAGTACTTGCCGTGCGAGATTTACCAAGCTGGATGAAGACAATTGATAGCTGGCAGGGAGAGTATGTTCTTGGCATAGAGGGGGCCGCACGCAGTGACTCACCGACGAGTTTTGATGAAGCAACCCTTCAATGGATTTCAGCAATCAACGGCAGAATAGGGCACAAAGAGCTTTCTGAAATCATTTCTCAAATCACAGGTATCACCAAAAAAGATGCTTATCGTGAATTAATTGAGAAAAAAGGGGCATAAAAAAAGCCCCGATTAGGGGCTTTTTAAATCATTGTTATAACTTTATTTCTTTGACTCAGCTTCCTTTGGTGCTTCTGGAGCTGGAGCTTTAGGCTCTGCAAACTTACCACCCGCTGAAGCTGCCAAGTAGACAACTGCTCTTCCTAATTCATAGTCAGAAACGTCGCTTGGATTAGTTCCGGCTCGGGCAGGCATAGCACCCTTACCTTTAACAACTGCGCTCAAAAGGCTATCGTAACCACGACCCAATCGTGCGCCCCAGCCACCCGCATCACCGTATTTAGGAGCACCAGCAGCGCCTGTTGCATGACAAGAGGCACATGCTTGTTTGTAAATTTCTTCACCAGACTTAAACACTCTTGGGCCTGATGCGTCCTTAAAATCTAAAAGTGCAACTGGCTTGATTAACTGATTAGCAGATTCAGCCGCCGCATCAGCATTAGTTGATGGTTTTTTCCCACTACCCACATAAGTCATTAAGAAAGCAATGATGATCAGCGGCACAAAAAAGCTCGCAAAAACCATCACAATTAACTGCTTGGGTGATTTAATCAAATTTCCGTGTTCTTCACTCATTGCACTTTTCCCTTTTAATCTAGCTCGCAAGCATTATAGCGAGGATAATTCCCTTCAGCCTTACAATCTTAGAGACGCGACCGTAGTTCAATGGATAGAATTAGAGTTTCCGAAGCTCTCGATACAGGTTCGATTCCTGTCGGTCGCACCAGACCCCAATTCCCACACAATTAGACCTAGATCAAGCCCAAATCAAGAAAAACATCTAAAATAAGCCATTCTTGAATTTTGCCCTTAAAAGGTCGCCATGTCCGCAAATACTGTAGATGCCTCAATTGACCAACCAATTCCGGTAGGTCAACCCATTCCCCACAGAAAAGTCATTCGATCATGGCTTACACCGTTGACCGAGCGCGCTGTCATGCGCGCCATTGTCTTGCAAATCATTGACACTGTGATTTTGACTGCCGGCATCATCGGTACGGTTTATTTTGAATCAGTTTTGGTAAAAATTCTTTTGGCTGTTTTTTCTGGCTTCATGATTGGACGTATTTTTATTTTGGGTCATGATGCATGTCACCAGAGCTTTACGCCTTATCGTGGGCTCAATAAAGTCTTGGGACGCCTTGCATTTTTACCGTCACTAACCCCATACAGTCTTTGGGAAGTTGGTCACAACGTGGTTCACCATGGACAAACAAATCTGAAGGGCTTCGATTTTGTTTGGGCGCCCTTATCTCTCGAAGAATATAACAAACTAACTCCTGCTGAAAAAGCATTGGAGCGTCACTACAGAAGCGGATGGGGCCCAGCCTTGTATTACTTCCTAGAAATCTGGTGGAAGAAGATGTACTTCCCAAGCAAGAAAGCTATGCCAGCCTCTCGTCCAGCTTTCTTATGGGACAACGTTTTAGTTTCTGCATTTGCAATTATTTGGGTTGCCGCTTTAGTTGTGGCCGCAGTTCAAACTAATCAATCCATCCTGCTCACAGTGACCATGGGCTTTTTGATTCCATTTATTTTTTGGAATGCCATGATTGGATTCGTTGTGTATGTTCATCACACCCATCCAAGTGTCTCTTGGTACTCAGATAAATCAGAGTGGCTAAGAGCCCAGCCTTTTGTTTCAACAACTGTGCATTTAGTTTTCCCATTTAAATGGGGCGCATGGATGCATCACATCATGGAACACACCGCTCACCACGTTGATATGAGCGTGCCTCTTTACAAGCTTAAAGAAGCTCAAGCAAAACTAGAAAACATGCTTCCTGAACGAATCATCATCCAAAAGTTTTCGTGGGCTTGGTATTTTGATACCGCCAGACTCTGCAAACTTTACGATACTGAAAAGAAATGTTGGTTAGATTTTGACGGGAATAAAACGGCTGATTCAATCAAAGTTGTATTAAGTTAAAAGTTCCACAAAACGCCCTTTAGAGGGCGTTTTTCAAAAAGCCGTTAAAATAGCATCTTGAATCTTTAAGAGAAGTTTATATGTCAACCCCGCCAAGCACACTGGAAAGCAATACAAGAGTTATGAAGTTTTGCTCCTCCTGCAGTAGAGAAAAGCCTCTAGAGGGTGGCACATGGATTCCTACAAGCAATCGCAAGCAACGTTGGATATGTGCAAGCTGCTTGTATAACAGAACTCACCGCACTGGTTCTGCCAAGGCTTAATTAGCCATTTCACCAACGTAGGGGTTGTTTTTTCTCTCTTCACCAAAGGTGGAGACTGGCCCGTGACCTGGCACAAATGTAATGTCATCCCCCAAAGGAAAAAGCTTTTCTCGAATAGAGCGGATTAAATCTGCGTGATTTCCTCTTGGGAAATCTGTGCGGCCAATCGAGCCTGCAAACAAAACATCTCCAACTATTGCCAAGTGGTCATCTTTGGAATAAAAAATGACATGCCCTGGAGTATGGCCGGGACAATGCTTGACCAATAATTCAACTTGGCCGACCGTAACAACATCGTCATCCTTCAGCCATTTATTCGGTTCAAATGCCTGCGCCATTGGGAAGCCAAATCGCCTACTTTGCTCTGGAAGCTGATCAATCCAGAAGCGCTCATCTTCATGGGGACCTTCTATTTGAATGCCTAAATCATGTGCCAACTTGGCAGCAGCAGCACAGTGATCAATATGACCATGTGTCAATAAGATTTTTTCTGGAGTGGCGCCAGCCTGTTTTAAGGCATCCAATATTTTGGGAATGTCGCCACCGGGGTCAACAATAGCGGCTTGATTTGTTTCAGCACAAATCAAGATGGAGCAGTTTTGCTCAAAGGGAGTTACCGGAACTATGAATGCTTTTAAAGTCATAGTTCCGATTATCTCAACAAACTAAATTTACCAACTAGATTCGCGATCAGGGCTTGAGGTAATTTTGTGAATAGATAAATCAGCGCCATCAAACTCATCTTCTTGAGACATGCGCAAACCTAAAACTGCTTTTAGTATTCCGTAAACGATCAGACCTGAAATTGCTGCGAATGCAACACCAGCAACGGTACCAATTAATTGAGCGGTAAAGCTCACGCCGCCCAATCCACCCAATGCTTTTTGCCCAAACACACCGGCAGCAATACCACCCAATGCTCCACACAAGCCATGAAGAGGCCAAACGCCTAATACATCATCAATCTTCCAGCGGTTTTGAACCATGGTGAACATCACCACAAATAAGCCACCAGCCATTCCGCCAACAACCAAGGCGCCCATTGGATGCATTAAATCTGAACCCGCACACACAGCAACAAGGCCTGCTAGAGGGCCGTTATAGCTAAAGCCCGGGTCATTTTTACCTGCTGCCCAAGCAACCAAAGTTCCTCCAACCATTGCCATCAATGAGTTCATCGCAACTAAGCCACTTAGTTTGTCAACTGTTTGAGCACTCATCACATTGAATCCAAACCAACCCACCGCCAAAACCCATGCACCAAGTGCTAAAAAGGGAATGCTTGATGGTGGATGAGCCGAGATCCTGCCATCCTTGGTGTAGCGACCATGACGAGCACCTAACAAAATAATCGCCGGTAAAGCAATCCAGCCACCCACCGCATGAACAACGACTGAGCCCGCAAAATCATGGAACTCTTCACCAGTTAGTTCTTTAAGCCATGCTTGGAAACCAAATTGCTGATTCCAGACCATTCCTTCAAATAATGGATAAACAAAGCCCACCAAAATAAACGTGGCAATTAACTGAGGATTGAACTTCGCACGCTCTGCAATACCACCAGAAATAATTGCTGGAATTGCTGCTGCAAAGGTCAATAAAAAGAAAAATTTAACTAACTCATAACCACTTTTTTGAGCCAACACTTCTGCACTAGAGAAGAAGTTGAGGCCGTAAGCAATGCTGTAACCAATAAAAAAGTAGGCAATCGTTGAGACTGCAAAATCGATCAAAATTTTCACAAGTGCGTTCACTTGATTTTTTTTGCGAACAGTTCCTAGCTCTAGAAAAGCAAATCCTGCATGCATTGCTAGCACCATGATGGCGCCCGTCATGATGAAAAGGGCGTCCACCCCTGACTTAAAGTTTTCCATTTATCACCCCTAGATGACCTTGATTAAGTTTCAAATTATGAATGTTCTGGTGCAAATAATTACCCACCTATGCACCAAAATTGTGCATTTGTTATTTTTGGTGGTTTTCGATAGCTTGGGTACAATGGAGCATCGATGGGAGAGTTTGGTTTACCCAACGCCGAAGGCGCAATGCCCATGAACGCTCAGGCAAATGGACCGTCGATATTTACACTCTGGAGAGCGGCATTCAATTGCCCACCGAAGGGGCTAAAAGAGTACAAATGGTTTGAACTCTTCAATCTCTCAGGTAACAGGACAGGGGGGCATCAATTCCTTTAAGGAGTTTGGATGTCGGCTGCCCCTACAAACCTAAAACGCACAATCCTTTTTGACGCCCATCATCTAGCTGGTGCAAAGCTTGTTGATTTCGGCGGATGGGAAATGCCGGTTAACTATGGCTCTCAAATTGAAGAGCACATTGCCACTAGAACAAATTGTGGTGTGTTTGACGTATCTCACATGGCAGCAGTTGATGTGATTGGAAAAGATGCAAAAGCTTTTTTAGAAAAAGTTGTTGCAAACAACGTCAACAAACTAAAAAACAATGGTCAAGCACTCTATGGATGTTTGCTGAATGATGAGGCTGGCGTTATTGATGACTTGATTGTCTATCGCTTAGACCCAAACTATCGCCTCGTCATTAATGCTGCAACAGCTCACACAGATCTTGAATGGTTGAATAAGCAGGCAGCCAGCTTTCAAGATGTAAAACTCGTTCCTAGAAGATCCGATTTGATTGCCAATCAAAATCCTCAGGGCATGATTGCAGTTCAAGGTCCTAAGGCACTCGAGCTGATTAAAAAAGCAATTCCATCACTTGCCAATGCAGCTTCTGAGTTAAAAAACTTTCATGCCTCTTGTGAAGAGACTCCTTTTGGAGAAATCATGATCGCGAGAACAGGCTATACCGGTGAGGATGGCGCTGAATTATTGGTTCCACTGAACCATACAGAGACTGTATGGAATCTTTTAATTGCGCAAGGCGCTCAACCCGCAGGTCTGGGTGCCCGAGATACTCTTCGTTTAGAGGCTGGCATGAATTTATATGGCCAAGACATGAATGACCAAACCAATCCTCTGGATGTTGGTCTTTCTTGGACCATCGATCGTTCAAACGAACGAAATTTCATTGGTAAATCCGCCCTTGAAAGAAAGCCTCAAAAGTTTATTTTTTTGGGGCTGATACTTCAAGACAAAGGTGTATTACGCGCTCATCAAATTGTTAGATCAAGCAAAGGTGAGGGCGAAATAACCAGCGGCACATTCAGTCCATCACTACAAAAATCTATTGCCCTTGCCAAACTTCCTTTAGCAACTGAAATTGGCGAGACAGTAAAAGTTGTCATTCGTGACAAAGAATTAAATGCAGTTGTTGTTAAACCCCCTTTCGTTCGCCATGGCAAAGCCTTGGTTTAATTTTGGAGAAACTACTATGAACATCCCTCAAGACCTACATTACACAGAATCTCATGAATGGGTTCGCAAAGAAGCTGACGGTTCAATCACCGTTGGAATCACTGACCATGCTCAAGAGGCATTGGGTGATATTGTTTTTCTAGA
>JBJOKN010000065.1:0-5969 GCA_046046075.1 Pseudomonadota bacterium | reverse complement strand
GCCATCATCGGCAAACAAGCTTCTAGCGCTCTCTTCGCAGCACGCTGACCTGCAGCATCACCGTCGAATGAAAAAATGATGCGATCTGTTTGACGCATCAAAGCTCTGACATGATTAGCTGTACAGGCCGTACCCAAAGTTGCTACACCATTGGCAAAGCCCAATTGAGCGAGTGCCACCACATCCATATAGCCTTCACAAACAATCACGTAGCCCTTGTCTCTGATGGCTTGTCGTGCTTCAAATAAGCCATACAAAGTATTGCCTTTAGAGAACAGTGGTGTTTCTGGAGAATTTAAATACTTAGGCTCACCCGCATCCAAGATGCGTCCACCAAAAGCAATCACCTGTCCCTTCGGGTTGCGAATCGGGAACATGATTCGATCACGAAAGCGATCATAGCGTTTGGCATCAGACTGAATAATCAATCCAGCTTCAACCAGTACATTCGCGATCGAGTCTTGAGAATAAGAACCAAAAACAGCTTCCAATCCTTGCCAAGAGTCTGGTGCGTAACCCAAGTTAAATCTTTTGGCGATTTCTCCACTCAAGCCACGACCTTTTAAATAATCAATGGCGCGTGTGTTTTGTTTTAGTTGTTGCTTGTACCAATCAGCAGCTGGTGACATGACTTCACTTAAAGCAATGGCTTGCTGTTGTTTAGCAAGGTCTTGCGGTCTGCGTTCTTCACGTGGCACAGTCAAGCCAGCAGATCTTGCTAATTCTTCAATCGCATCAACATACGTTAAACCTGAATGCTCCATGAGAAAGCTGATGGCAGAGCCATGAGCGCCGCACCCAAAGCAGTGATAAAACTGTTTGGTTGGTGAAACACTGAATGATGGAGATTTCTCGTTATGAAAGGGGCACAAACCCTGAAAGTTGGCGCCCGCTTTTTTTAATGTCACATGACGTCCAACAACCTCGACGATATCGATGCGATTTAATAAATCAGCAATGAAGGATTGAGGAATCATGTTGCTAGTCTAGGGTAATTCTTTATTTTGTTAAAGCAGCTTTCACTTGAGCGGAGACAACACCCATGTCAGCTTTCCCAGCCAATTGTGCTTTAACAAGACCCATGACCTTACCCATGTCTTGTGGACCAGTTGCACCAACTTCTACCACTGCTTTTGCAACCACTGCAGCCACCTCAGCTTCCGACATTTGCTCAGGCATGTAAGTCTGCAAAACATTCAGTTCAGCATTTTCAATTGCTACCAAGTCATCACGCTTGGCAGCCTGAAATTGTGCAATAGAGTCTTTACGTTGTTTGATCAGTTTTTCAATGATGGCAACCACTGCGGCATCATTCAATTCAATGCGCTCATCCACTTCTTTTTGCTTCATGGCAGCTAACAGTAAACGGATGGTTCCCAAGCGAGCAGTGTCTTTTGCACGCATGGCATTTTTCATATCTTCTGTGATTTGGTCTTTTAAGCTCATCTTTACTCCTCAAATGAAAAAACCCACTGCGGGATAACCGTCAGTGGGTTTGTCTTATCCCAAGGCTAGAAATCCAGCCTGAGAAAAAATTAATACATTTTCTTAGGCAACATCTGGCTGCGAATACGCTTGTAATGGCGTTTAGCAGCAGCAGCTTTCAAGCGCTTGCGCTCAGCTGTTGGCTTTTCGTAGAACTCACGAGCACGTAACTCAGTCAAAAGACCGTTCTTCTCGATGGTGCGCTTGAAACGGCGCAGTGCTACTTCAAAAGGTTCGTTTTCGCGTAAGCGGATTGTTGTCATGCTGTAGTTCTCTAAATAGGATCTGAAAAAAAGTCAGAAAAAACTGTAAAACGAGATTGTAGCACGGCAAAATACAGTCATGCGAGTACTTGGTATAGAAACTTCTTGTGATGAAACCGGCGTGGCGATTGTCGATACAGCCCCCTGGGAGGCTGGAAAGCCTGCTGGAATGGGCTTATTAGGCCAAGCCCTGTACTCTCAAATAGCCATGCACATTGATTATGGTGGGGTGGTGCCTGAATTGGCCTCTCGAGATCACATCAAAAGAATAATACCTCTTATAAATCAGGTACTTAAAGATACATCTGGGGACTTAAAAGACATCGATGCGATCGCTTTTACCCAAGGCCCAGGCTTAGCCGGGGCCCTTTTGGTGGGGGCATCCGTGGCAAAAGGCATGGCTTTAGCCCTAAATAAGCCTGTTTTGGGAATTCATCATCTTGAAGGCCACCTACTTTCTCCCCTTTTGGCCGATGATGCGAATATTCAGTTTCCATTTGTGGCCCTTTTGGTCTCAGGTGGACACACGCAACTCATGAAAGTCACTGGAGTAGGTGAATATTCAATCCTTGGAGAAACTCTGGACGATGCTGCTGGGGAAGCCTTTGATAAAACGGCCAAGATGTTGGGCTTGAGTTACCCAGGTGGACCAGCCGTTTCAAATTTGGCTAAGACTGGGAATCCAAACACTCATCAATTCCCAAGACCCATGAAACATTCTGGTGACTTAGATTTTTCATTTGCTGGTTTAAAAACATCGGTGCTGACCCAAGTTAAGAAATTGACCGTTGCCAATGATGGTCAATTGAGTAACTCTGTTAAAGCTGATATCGCAAGAGGATTTGTTGATGCCATCGTGGAAGTACTGGTCAGCAAATCAATCAATGCCTTGAAAGAAACTGGCTTAACTACTTTGGTTGTGGCTGGTGGAGTTGGCGCCAATGAACAACTCAGAGAATCTTTGGGTCAATCTTGCGCTAAAGAGGGATTTTCAGTTCATTACCCACCGATGCATTTGTGCACCGACAACGGTGCCATGATTGCTTTTGCTGGCGCTATGCGTCTAAAGAAAAATCCCCAACTTGCAAGCAAACATTGGGGATTTGACGTGAAGCCTAGATGGCCTCTGGATGATTTAGAGCAATCAGTCTAAAAATTAGTTCGACTGAATCAATGCGTATGCACTGTGATTGTGGATCGATTCAAAGTTTTCGGCTTCAACAACAAACGACTTGATTCTTGCATCTGCTTTTAGGCGTCCGGCAACATCACGCACCAAGTCTTCAACAAACTTTGGATTGTCGTAAGCTCTTTCAGTCACATACTTTTCATCAGGACGCTTGAGCAAACCCCACAATTCACAAGAAGCCTCTGCTTCAGCAATTCTGACCAAATCTTCAATGCTTAAATCAACGTCTTTTTGCAAAGTCACATTCATCGTCACGTGTGAGCGTTGATTGTGAGCGCCATACTCAGAGATCTCTTTTGAGCATGGGCACAAACTTGTCACAGGCACAACTGCCTGTAATTTCAAATCCACTTCTACTTGGCCCTTCACATTTTTAGCGTTGGCAACCCAAGTCACATCGTAATCAAGCAAACTCTGCACACCTGAGATAGGCGCTGTTTTATTGATGAAGTGAGTATATTTAAGAGAAATCTGGCCAGCCTCTGCTTCGAGCAAAGGCAACATTTTGCCAATCATTGAACGCATCTCTTGGGCATTCAAAGGCGCATGGCTGTCTTGCAACAAAGCGATAAATCGGGACATATGAGTACCCTTTTTATCTGCTGGCAATAAAACATCCAAATCAATCATGGCAACGCTTGGTTGCACGCCAGATTCCGTTTTTACTTGAATAGGATGGCGCACGCCACGGATACCAACGCGATCAATAACGATGTTGCGGTGGTCAACGGACGACTGAACATCCGCCATGGCAGATGTTTTTAAGAAAGATGTGTTGATGTCATTCATGGGCATATTGTCCTGCAATTTTACGCAGCTTGCTGTTTCACTGAAATTCCCAGCTTTTCAGCAATGGCTTTGCGGATGCCTGCAGCATCCAAACCACACTCTTTCATTAGCAAGGCATGATCACCATGATCAACGAATCGATCAGGCAAACCAAGCACCAAAGTAGCCGCTTCTATACCTGCTGTTGACAAGGCCTCCAAGCAAGCGCTGCCAGCTCCACCGCCAGTAGCACCCTCTTCTAGTGTGACAATCAAATCATGTTCTTTTGCCATCTTGCAAACCATATCAACATCCAATGGTTTGATGAAACGCATATTGACCACTGCGGCATCAAACTCAGGCGCCACCTCTAGTGCTGGATACAACAAAGTACCAAATGCAAGAATCGCTACTTTTTTACCTTGTAGACCTGATGTGCTGCGTCTGATTTCAGCTTTACCCAACGGTAATTCTTTGAGCTCTTTGCTCACAACTGCACCGACTCCAGCACCGCGTGGATAACGCACAGCCGATGGATGATTTTGTTTAAAGGCGGTGGTGAGTAAATCACGGCACTCTGCTTCATCTGCAGGAGCCATCAACAACATATTAGGAATGCAACGCAAATAAGGGATGTCATAAGCACCTGCGTGGGTGGCACCATCAGCACCCACTAAACCTGAACGGTCCATTGCAAAGACAACTGGCAGATCTTGTAAAGCAACATCATGGATCAACTGATCGTAACCACGCTGCAAGAATGTTGAGTAAATCGCAACGACTGGTTTCATGCCCTCACAAGCCAAACCACCAGCAAATGTCACAGCATGTTGCTCGGCAATACCGACATCAAAATAACGATCAGGGAAACGTGCTTCAAATTCAACCAGACCAGATCCTTCTCGCATCGCCGGTGTGACTGCTACCAAGCGCTTGTCTGCCTCAGCCATATCGCACACCCATTCACCAAAAACTTGTGTGAATGTTTTTTTACTTGGTGCACTTGGTTTTGCAGGCGCAATGCCTTGTGCTGGATCAAATTTACCTGGGCCGTGATAAAGAATCGGGTCAGCCTCTGCCAACTTATAGCCCTGTCCCTTTTTGGTGACCACATGTAAAAACTGTGGGCCTTCACCATCAAGAGCCAAACGTCTGACGTTTTGGAGAGTCGGTACCAAAGAGTCAAGATCATGACCATCGATTGGGCCGATGTAATTAAAACCAAACTCTTCAAAAATAGTTCCAGGCACGACCATGCCTTTGGCATGCTCTTCCAATCTTTTAGCGAATTCTCGTAAAGGTGGCGCCATGGATAGAACACTGTCCAAACCTTTTTTGGTGGCTGCATAAAAACGACCACTCATCAAACGAGCCAAATAACGATTCAAGGCGCCCACTGCTGGCGAAATCGACATATCGTTATCGTTCAGAACAACCACCAAAGGTAAATCTTTATGAATACCTCCATTGTTCAAAGCTTCAAATGCCATACCAGCGCTCATGGCCCCATCACCAATCACTGCAACAGCGACTCGTTTTTCACCTTGCGCACGAGCGCCGAGGGCCATACCAATGGCTGCAGAAATACTGGTTGAAGAATGCGCTGTACCAAAAGTGTCGTATTCACTCTCAGAGCGACGCGGAAAACCTGAGATACCACCGTACTGTCTCAAAGTACCCATGCGCTCACGGCGACCGGTCAAAATTTTATGCGGGTAACTTTGATGACCCACGTCCCAAATTAAGCGGTCATAGGGTGTTTGAAATACATAATGCAAGGCAACTGTTAACTCAACAGTACCCAAGTTGGATGACAGATGTCCACCAGTCTTTGAAACAGAATCCACCAAAAACTCGCGCAACTCTGCCGCAAGTTTTGGTAATTGATCCCGATTTAATTCTCGTAAATCTTTTGGATCATCAATTGTTTTCAGCAAATCAGTCATAAGTTATTTTAATTGCAGTCATTGCTACTGCGATCAGTTCTCTCTATTCACCACTTTACTAGCAATGGCCCTTAACAAATCAGCATTGTCGCCCCAAATGCTCAGACTATCGAGGGCTTCTTGATGTAATTTGTCAGCAAAATCTCTTGCGCCACCTAAACCCATCAAAGAAACAAATGTTGGTTTGTTCGCAGCGGCATCCTTTCCAGCAGTTTTACCCAGAGTTTGGCTGTCTGAGCTCGCATCCAAAACATCATCCACCACCTGAAACGCTAAACCTAGAGCACTGGCAAAAACATCCAAGGATTTCTTTTCTTG
>JBJOKN010000064.1:0-7881 GCA_046046075.1 Pseudomonadota bacterium | reverse complement strand
TCCACCATGTCTTCAATTTCTTTGATGGCAGCAGGAACATCAAATGGGCGATCCTCGATCGCTGCCATGACTAAATCTCGAGCATGGTAAAGAGCTTTTTCAGTGATTTTTTCATGCCATGCAGAAACGATGACTTTGTACTCGCCACGCCTTCTGCCGTCTCTGGCTTTTCCAAACCCTCCTGGCATACCAGCAAGATTTTGAAGTTCTAGGGTGATGTGCTCAAGAATGTGGGCCGGCCATGTACCTTCCTCAAGTCTTTTGATGAAGCCGCCACGCTCCTCGTAGGAGCATCGATGTTCAATTAGACTAGGAAGCCAAGCTACAAGCCTGTCTGTAAAGCCTGGAAGGGTGTTTGATGGGTAATCTTCAAGATCATGTATGTCGACCCATGCTTCTAGAACTGGGCGATAAGTCCACATGCTCGGTCCTTTGAGAACCTTTATATCTATGATTTCTATAGTTTTTTTCGTCATGTGGGGCTAAAGTGCCAAATATACCTAATTGTACGTTGTCGTTTAACGCTTTGGGTAATCTTTGGTTGACAGAAAAAGGTAAATATTTTGATTGGCAAATTTGCGATAATTGCCGACAAATAAAGATATAAAGCCATCCTTGACTTCGACTACTCATACCACCTCCACAGCTATCCATAGCCACTCAGATTCTTTAGAACGCTTGCCTAATGAGTGGCGACGCTCTGTTGCCCAGGCCTTGAATGACAATGAATCAGTGATTGCTGTTTTGGAGCTAGACCTCAATGAGCAGCTTCATTTTGCAAAAGGATTGGTTTGCCTGACTAATCTAGGCTTGATTGCCTGTAAAGAGCAGTCTGGGGCTTGGTCTAGATGGCCTTTTTCTGAAGATTTGAAATTACAGTTGCATGATCACGCTGGCGTAGCAAACCTAGAGTTGCTCAGCAAAACTGGAAGGTTGGCCAGTTGGCGATTCACTTTGGCACAAAACCCTTTGGCCAATAGATTGCTGCAACATTTTCAGATTGAGTTGGCCAAGTCTTTGGGGAAATTCAATGCTGATTTAGCTGAAGCGACCCAGCCTCTATGTCCAACTTGTTGGGTACCGCTCCCACCTGATCAAGACGAGTGTCCAGCTTGTAGTTCAGAGAATTTAACGCCACCATCAACTTGGACTTTGTTAAGGCTTTGGCGCTTTGCTAAACCATACAAAGGTCAATTGTTTGCAGGCTTTGCTCTAACCCTTGCTTCAACTGCGGCAACCTTGGTCCCACCTTATCTGACCATGCCATTGATGGATGATATTTTGTTGCCGTATCAAAATGGCCAAGAGATCAATGTCAATTTAACCCTGCTATATTTGGGCGCCTTGCTCGGTGCTGCGATATTGGCTTGGGTGCTTGGTTGGGCCAAAACCTATATTTTGGCTTTGGTGAGTGAGCGCATTGGCGCTGATTTGCGAACCACCACTTATCAACATTTGATGAAGCTATCGTTGGAATATTTCGGTGGCAAGAGAACTGGCGACTTGATGGCTCGTATTGGCTCAGAGTCAGACCGCATTTGCTTGTTTTTGTCATTACATCTTTTGGACTTTGCAACTGATGTCTTAATGATCTTGATGACTGCTGCGATCTTGATTTCAATTGATCCGTGGTTAGCCTTGGTGACGCTGACACCTTTACCATTCATTGGATGGGCCATTCATGTGGTGCGAGATAAATTACGTTATGGCTTTGAAAAAATAGACCGTATTTGGTCAGAGGTGACCAGTGTCTTGGCTGACACAATTCCAGGCGTTCGTGTGGTGAAAGCCTTTGCTCAAGAGGAGCGTGAGTCTGATCGATTCAGATTGGCCAATGAACACAACTTGGCTGTGAATGATCGGGTCAATCGAGTGTGGGCTCTGTTTTCTCCAACCATTACTTTGTTGACAGAAATTGGCTTATTGGTGGTTTGGGCATTTGGCATTTGGCAGATTTCACACGACGCGATCACTGTTGGTATGTTGACCGCATGCTTGGCCTACATAGGACGTTTTTACACTCGCCTAGATTCTATGAGTCGCATTGTTGCTTTCACTCAACAAGCCGCCACTGCATCTAAACGTATTTTTGATATTTTGGATCATGTATCCAGCGTTCCTGAACCTAGTCAGCCAGTGAAGCTAACGAAAGTACAAGGTCTGATTGAATTAAACAATGTCGGCTTTAGATACGGTAATCGATCTGTGACGCGCGGAATTAATCTAAAGATTGCTCCTGGTGAAATGATTGGCTTGGTTGGTCACAGTGGCTCTGGCAAGAGTACTTTGGTTAACTTGATTTGTCGTTTTTATGATGCTGCTGAAGGCACGATCCGTTTAGATGGTGTTGATATTCGTTCAATCGCAGTGGCTGACTATCGCAGACATATTGGTTTGGTTTTACAAGAACCATTTTTGTTCTTTGGCACGATTGCAGAAAACATTGCCTACGGTAAACCTAATGCCACTCGGGCAGAAATTATCTCAGCCGCGAGAGCTGCTCATGCTCATGAATTTATCCTAAGACTACCGCATGGCTATGACTCTTTGGTTGGTGAAAGAGGTCAGTCTTTGTCTGGCGGTGAAAGGCAGCGTATTTCGATTGCAAGAGCTTTGCTGATTGATCCACAGATCCTGATTCTTGATGAGGCAACTTCCTCGGTTGATAGTACGACTGAAAAAGAAATTCAAAAGGCTTTGGATAATTTGGTCAAGGGTCGAACCACGATTGCGATTGCTCACCGTTTATCAACGCTGCGCAAAGCAGATCGCTTGATTGTCTTGGATAGAGGTCAGATCATTGAACAGGGTGGGCACGATCAATTGATGTCTTTGGGGGGTGTCTATCGTCGGATGTATGATACTCAAGCAAGGCAAGCCATGGATGCAGTTGATGCAGAGTTGGGTGTGAACTTGGGAGCAAGGTCTGAAGAAAAGTCAGAAGTGAGCAATGGATAACTCTATGAAGAACTTCACCTTATCAAGAAATACCTTTGGTCAGTTGTGCCTTCAAATTGAGGGTGGCCAATTTTATGAACAAGTTCTGCCGGTGAAGGCTTTCCCGATCAGCTTGCCTGGCGAGTGTATTGCGATTGTTGATAGAGATGGTCACGAATTAGTCTGGTTGGATGACTTAAATCAAGTCAGTGCTGATAATCAGATCATCATCAAAGAAGAGCTTGCCAATAGAGAATTCATGCCTGTTCTGACCAGGATATCTGAGGTTTCTTCATTCGCAACCCCCAGCACATGGACGGTTGAGACCAGTAGAGGTGCCACTCAATTTGTTTTAAAGGGCGAAGAGGATATTCGCCGTATCAGTAAAGATACGTATTTGATTTCTGATAATCATGGTGTTCAATACCTGATAGACAATATTCAGTTATTGGACAAGCATAGTCGCAGATTGTTGGACAGATTCTTATAAAAACATAATGACAGCAAATCAAACCAATATTCACTTTGAGTCTCGTGGGATTGAGTTTGTTGTGAACAGTCCTGATGAGTTCAATGCTCTGCAGGCCAGTATGCGAAAGCTTCTTGAATCCTTGCAGTTATGGCAGCACGTTGATGCGGTCATATTGGATACTAAAGATAATTACCAATGCACCTATAAGCTAAAAGAGGTCTCCAGAGAACAATGGGCGCCAGCTTGGGATACGACCCGTTTGTATTCCACCATGGGTATCGACAGTCAAAAAAATGCCAATGATTTAGAAAAAGAAATTTTGGTTTCAATGCTGATTGCAACCATCCCATTTACTTTCCCCAGTTTTGATGAATTGGTATCAGCAATCAGGATTCGCCATTATGTTGTTGCTGCTGGTTATAAGGCGGCTTTAAATTTTGATACCAGAGCCATTGAAAGGCCTGCTGATTATTGGCATTACGATGAGGTTGGCGGCTTTCTCTTAAATAAAGGCCAATCAATTATTGATGGTTTGATCAAAGCCACTCAACCTAGCAGTTCTAAGGATGCATATTCTTTTTCTTGCTATCGAGCAACCGAGTACGTGGTCTTACTCAGCATTGCTCAAGAGCTAAAAAATGTGAATCCTGATTTGCTGAAAAAGTTAGAGTTGCGTTCTGAACGAAGTGCTATTCGCTCTGGAGAATTCCATCAAATTTTCCTCAAAGAATACGGCACATTAGAAAATCCATTCCCCATGAAGTATTACGTACCAGGGGATCGTGTGTGGTTTCGTAATCCTGATGATCGTTCTTCAGATATTTCTGGGTATGAGGGTTCTTGGGTCATCTATTTGGGGCACAACTTATTCACTAATTTTTGGAAAAGGGATCAGCCATTTAGCCTAGAGGCAAAGTGTGTAGAGGTCTATCACTGGCGAGATGGGGCGTTTATTGGTGATGATGGCCAATTGCAGATGAATGAGGAGATTGTTGAATCTTGCGTCAAACAATCCATGGCGGACCCAGTAAAGTATCAGATGATCATTGATCGTATGATGTGTTACCGCGATCCTCAAGGTGTGTATAAGGATGGTGGTTGTATAGATGCATCTAGAGAATCACCTCGTTATGTTCGGCCATCAACATCAGATTTAAATTTTTCTGATTAATTATTTATTCAATTTCTTCTGAATTATTCCAAATTCTTCAAATATTTGGATTACAAGTTTGTAGGAATATTCTGATTTCTATGTAGGACATTTCTTATTTTCATGTAGGAAAAAATCCTTGATTAATCGCATGCCCCTATATTTATTGGATATTAGAAATCTTGCGCTATCACTTTTCTTAAATTAAACATTTCATACATTTTTAGGCCATATACAAGCGATTGATTGCCTCCTATTCTGCCTGTTCAATTTTTTTGAATGACACAGTAGAGGTGAAAAAATGGTTCATGACAACCATGGTTTAAAAAGAAGTCTTCAGCCACGACACATTCGTCTTATGGCTTTGGGTTCAACAATTGGCGTTGGTTTATTTTTAGGTTCAGCCACAGCAATTCAACTGGCAGGGCCATCCATCATGTTGGGCTATGTCCTGGCTGGATTGGTGGCCTTCATTGTTTTGAGGGCTTTAGGTGAAATGGCTGTCCACGAACCTGTTGCCGGATCGTTTGCTCATTACGCTGGCAAATATATCGGTCCTTTAGCGGGCTATCTGGTCGGTTGGGGATATTGGACTTATTGGATTGTGGTCGGCTTGGCAGAGGTCACAGCCGTTGGCATTTATATGATGATGTGGTTCCCGGATGTCCCTCAATGGGTCTGGGCACTGTCTTCATTGTTAGCCATGGGCGGCATTAACTTTGTGGCCGTGAAGGTCTTCGGTGAATTCGAGTTCTGGTTCTCTCTTATCAAAGTAGTCGCCATTGTGACGATGATTGCGATGGGCTGCGGCATGATTTTCTTCGGCCTTGGCGTGGGTGGAGACCCAATTGGTGTGGCTAACCTTTGGCAGCACGGCGGATTTTTTCCAAATGGGGTGAGTGGTTTCTTGTTATCACTTCAAATGGTTTTGTTTGCCTATGTCGGCATTGAAATGATTGGCTTGTCAGCAGGTGAGGCTGAAAACCCTACAAAGACAATTCCGATGGCGATAGATTCATTGGCATGGCGCATATTGATTTTTTATGTTGGCGCTTTGTTTGTGATTTTAGCTATCTTCCCCTGGCATCAAGTTGGTCAGCAGGGCAGCCCATTTGTTGCCATGTTTGAGAGTATCGGCCTAAGAGAGGCGGCAGGGATCATTAATTTTGTGGTTATCACTGCAGCGCTTTCTTCTTGTAATGCTGGGATATTCAGTGGCGGTCGATTGCTTTTAGGCTTGTCAAAAATTGGTAATGCTCCACAAGCATTGGGCGAAGTATCTAAATCAGGTGTACCCATGAAAGCCATTCTGATGACGATCATGTTGCCAACCTTGGGTGTTGCTTTGAACTATTTTGTCCCTGAGAAGGCTTTTCAATGGATCACGGCGGCAGTCACTTTGATTGGTTTGCATTCAATTCAGAAAATCATTGACTCAAGTTCAAAGAGATGAGTTGCCATACCGTGCCATTTTGTGGCCATATGGCTCATGGTTCGCCATCTTCTTTGTGGTGTTTGTGATTGGCTTAATGGCTTATTCGGAATCAACTCGCATGGCTTTTTATGTTGGGCCACCGATATTGATTGGATTAACGGTTTTGTATTTTATTTTTGGTCTTCATAAAAAAGAAAGGAGTGCATCATGATTGTTGGCGTACCTAAAGAAGTTAAAAATCACGAATATCGAGTTGGCTTAACCCCTGACCAAGTCACTGAGCTAAGACTTTGGGGTCATCAAGTACTGGTTCAAAAAAATGCTGGGGAGGCGATCGGCTTCATGGATGAGCACTATGCCATGGCAGGAGCACAATTGGTTGATTGCCCAAGTGATATTTTTGCTGAAGCTGAGATGATTGTTAAAGTCAAAGAGCCACAACCTGAAGAATGCAAGATGCTTCGCTCAGGACAGGTTTTATTCACATACTTACACTTGGCACCCGACTTACATCAAACTCAAGCTTTGATTCAATCAAATGCAATCTGTATTGCCTATGAGACGGTCACCAGTGCTAACGGTCGACTACCTTTATTGGCTCCTATGAGTGAAGTGGCTGGCAGGATGTCAATTCAGGCAGCTGCCCATCATTTAGAAAAGGCCAATGGTGGTCGAGCTTTGCTATTGGCAGGTGTGCCAGGTGTTCCGGCGGCTGATGTGGTGATTCTAGGCGCAGGCGTTGTGGGCAGTGCTGCTTTGCAAATGGCTGTTGGTATGGGATCACGTGTAACCATCATTGATAAAAATATTGATCGACTAAGAGAGTTAGATGCCTTATACGGTAATCGGATACATACACTGTATTCAAGTACGGCTAATATCGAACGATCTGTTTTGGGTGCTGATGTTGTGATTGGTAGTGTGCTCGTTCCGGGTGGTGCTGCACCAAAGTTAGTTACCAGAAGAATGGTGTCTGCTATGAGGTCAGGATCGGTGATTGTGGATGTGGCCATTGATCAGGGCGGTTGTTTTGAGACATCCCATGCAACCACGCACCAAGAGCCTACTTATCAAATCGATGATGTGATTCATTATTGTGTTGCCAATATGCCTGGAGCAGTTGCTCGAACTTCAACAATGGCTTTGACTAATGCAACTGCACCATTTGTGATGGAACTTGCAAACAAGGGAGCTCAGCAAGCATTGATTGAAAATACTCATTTGATGAATGGTCTAAATGTTTATCAAGGTCACATCACTTGTGAGGCAGTGGCTTGTGCTCATGGGCTTGATTACATGGATCCCACAACAATGATTCATTGATCATCCTGCACTAAGAAAAAAGCCTCTGATTGATATGGGTCAGAGGCTTTTTTACTTTATGAGAATTTTTGGAATTAACTAGGAGCCTTGGTGGTATTTCTGAATTAAATTCACTTCGTTTTTTGAGCCAAGTACAACGGACACACGTTGGTGTAATTTTTCGGCAGGCAAAGTCATGATACGGTCTTTGCCGTTGACTGAAGCTCCACCAGCTTGCTCAATCAAAAAGCTCATAGGGTTGGCTTCATACATTAAACGTAGTTTGCCTGGTTTACTTGGATCACGTTTATCCCATGGGTACATGAATACTCCGCCGCGGCACAAAATACGATGCACGTCCGCCACCATTGAGGCAATCCAGCGCATATTGAAATCTTTTTTACGAGCGCCTTCAGTGCCAGCGAGACATTCATCAACGTAGCGTTTTACTGGTTGATCCCAGTGACGCATGTTTGACATATTGATGGCAAATTCTTTGGTGTCTTCGGGCACTTGCACGTTTTCGCGCGTCAGCACAAACGAGCCTTGCTCACGGTCTAGCGTGAACATGGCTACGCCGTCGCC
>JBJOKN010000185.1:0-3292 GCA_046046075.1 Pseudomonadota bacterium | reverse complement strand
ATTTGGGGCGATAAGCCTGTGCGCGTCAAACTTGGTGGCAAAGCCAATAAGTCAAAGCGTTTCGCTAGCGAACCTGAGGATGATGAGGACGACTAAACCCTTTGGTTTAAGACTCCTTTTTCAATCATGAAACTTTGGGTCATTGCAGTTGGTCACAAAATGCCCGCATGGGCTGAAACTGCAACCCAAGATTATCTGAAACGCATGCCAGCAGATTGTGCGATTCAGATCAAAGAACTCAAACCAGATATCAGTCCCGCCAAAGAAGCCATCAAGATACGTGAGGCGCTTCCAAAAGGCGTTCACATCATTGCCTTGGATGAACGCGGCAAAGACCTCTCAACTCAAGATTTAGCCAATCAACTCAGTACCTGGCGTCAAGATGGCAAAGATATTGCTCTACTGATTGGTGGAGCCGATGGCTTGGATGCAGAACTTAAAAAAGAAGCTGCATCAATGATTCGCCTATCCAGCATGACCCTTCCCCATGCCATGGCACGAGTTTTACTGGTAGAACAGCTTTACCGTGCATGGACCATTTTGCAAGGCCACCCCTATCATCGCGTTTAAATCACGACTGAACAAATATTAAGATTCTTTACTTTCCTATTTCCTTGCCTCATTACTTGTCTCACACATGCACCCATTCATTTACCTGGCTTCACAAAGCCCTCGCCGCCAAGAACTACTGACGCAAATAGGTGTTCAATTTGAATTACTTCTAGCAGATTCAAGCGAAGATACTGAGTCACTAGAAATTCAATTACCTGATGAACCAGCTTTAGCTTATGTGAAGCGTGTGACCTTAGCTAAATTAGCAGCTGCCAAACAACGACTTCACGCCAGAGGATTACCCTCAGCGCCTATCTTGTGTGCTGACACCACTGTGGCTCTCACCCTAGATGATGAGAATAAACATCAGCAAGGCAATCAAAATAAAGCGATCAAAGAAATCATCTTGGGTAAGCCCACCGACCATCAAGATGCCAAAAGAATCTTGCAACTTTTGAGTGGCAAAACACATCAGGTTCATACAGCAGTTGCTGTAGCAAGTAAGCCTCATATCAATGATGATGAACCCAAGCTTCTAGTTTCAAGCTCACATGTGACCTTTAAGTCACTCACTGATGAAGAAATCAATGCTTACATACTATCCAATGAACCCATGGGTAAAGCAGGAGCTTATGGCATTCAAGGTATTGGTGGATGTCTAATCAGTAGCATCTCAGGCAGTTACAGCGGCATCATGGGCTTACCTCTTTATGAAACCTCTCAACTCATGCATGAAACTGGTGTACAGTTTTCTCTGAAGCCTTAAAACTGGTTTAAAACCACTGCCAGATTGATATAGAGATTGATAAGTTTCAACCATGATCGAAGAAATCCTCGTTAACATCACCCCTCAAGAAACCCGAGTAGCCATCATTGCTCAGGGAGTGGTGCAAGAGCTTCACATTGAAAGAAGCCAAAGTCGAGGCATTGTCGGTAACGTGTATCTAGGTAAAGTCACACGCGTTCTGCCGGGCATGCAGTCAGCATTTGTGGATATTGGCTTAGATAAAGCCGCATTTCTTCATGTGGCTGATTTATGGATGCCCAAAAACTCCAAACCTGACAACACCCCGATTGAAAAATTGGTGTTTGATGGACAAACCATTTTGGTTCAAGTATTAAAAGATCCACTGGGCACCAAAGGTGCTCGCTTGAGCACCCATATCAGTATTGCTGGACGAAATTTGGTGTTTCTTCCTCAAGAGGACAATGGTCAACAAGTGGCCATCTCTCAAAAAATTGAGAGTCTTGAAGACCGTGACGCTTTAAAGAAAAGATTCCAAGGCTTACTGAGCAATTATCAGAATGAATCTGGCAGTTATATTTTAAGAACCAGCGCAGAAGATGCGGATGATCAAGAGCTATCCAATGACTTGAGATATCTGAGCGCCACATGGAAAAAGATTCAGGATGGAAGCAAACAGGTACCGGCACCATGCTTGCTTCATCAAGATCTAAGTTTGGCCGAGCGAGTGCTAAGAGATTTAGCAACAGATGCTATTGGCCAAATTCGTGTGGACTCAGCTGAGAACTTTGAAAAGCTCAAAAAATTTGCCAAAGACTTCATGCCCAATCAAGAATCCAAGTTGATCCTTTATCGTGGTGAACGTCCTTTGTTTGATTTGTACGACACTGAATCAGAGATCAATCGAGCCCTCGGTCGTCGAGTAGATCTCAAATCTGGTGGCTACCTGATGATTGATCAAACAGAATCGATGACTACCATTGATGTGAACACTGGCAGTTATGTAGGTGCTCGCACTTTTGATGACACGATTTACAAAACCAATTTAGAAGCAGCTCAAACGATTGCGCGCCAACTGCGTTTGCGTAACCTGGGCGGCATCATCATCATTGACTTCATTGATATGCATAGTAAAGAGCATCAAGATGCGGTCCTTGAGGAACTCAATAAAAATTTAGCGCGGGACAAAATCAGGACTTCGGCCAATCCCTTCTCTTCATTAGGTTTGGTGGAGATGACTCGTAAGAGAACGCGTGAGTCATTGGCACACCTTTTGTGCGAGCCTTGTGAGGTTTGTCAGGGCAAAGGTCAAGTTAAAACCGCCCAAAGCATTTGCTATGAAATTTTGCGCGAAGTATTGCGCGAACATCGCCAGTTCAATCCCAAGGAATTCAGAATCATTGCCTGCGCGGATGTGATTGACCGCTTCTTAGAAGAAGAAAGCACTCACCTTGCACAGTTAATTGAATTTATCGGCAAACCAATTCGACTACAAGCTGAATCAAGCTTTAATCAAGAGCAATACGATATTGTCTTAAGTTAAAGCGCGGTTGGATTAAATCTTAAGCTTGAGAAAACTGTAAACGATGCAGGCTGGCATATAAGCCATTTTGAGCAATCAGCTCAGCATGCGATCCATTCTCAACAACCCTGCCATGATCTAGGACCACAATACGATCGGCATTTTCGATTGTCGATAGTCTATGAGCGATCACCAAGGTGGTTTTACCTTCCATGAGTTTTTCTAGAGCTTCTTGAACCTGGCGCTCTGATTCAGAATCCAAGGCAGAGGTTGCCTCATCCAAAATCAAAATCGGAGCATCTTTATAAATGGCTCGAGCAATAGCCAAGCGCTGTCTTTGACCACCTGATAAGCGATTACCGTTATCACCAACCTCAGAATCAATGCCTTCAGGCAACTCTTTGATCAATTCTGTCAAATTAGCAGCTTGTAGCGCCTCATGAACTCTGCCACGATCAATTTCTTCTGGGCTT
>JBJOKN010000063.1:0-6119 GCA_046046075.1 Pseudomonadota bacterium | reverse complement strand
TTCTTGTGGCACTTGTTATGACCAGTTGGCAGGCTACGAATTTGAAAAGATTTTCCCTGGCTGCAGAATCATTGATATCCATGAATTCTTGTTGGAGAAAGGTATCAAGTTAGAAGGTGCTAAAGGGGTTAGATACATGTATCACGACCCATGTCACAGCCCAATGAAGTTGCAAGATCCTTTGAAGACAGTGAATAGCTTGGTGACAACTGAAGATGGCACGAGCATTGCAAAGAACGAGCGTTGCTGTGGTGAATCTGGCACGTTGGCGATCACTCGTCCTGACATCTCATCACAAGTTCGTTTCCGCAAAGAAATTGAAATGAAAAAGGGTGCTGATGAACTAAGGGGTGATTTTGATGGCCAGGTCAAAGTCTTGACCAGCTGCCCTTCATGTTTACAGGGTTTGTCACGTTACGACGAGGATTCTGGAACCAAAGCAGATTACATCGTGGTTGAGATGGCCAATCATTTGCTAGGAGCCAATTGGATGGCTGATTATGTGAAGAACGCTAATTCAGGCGGTATCGAAAGAGTATTGGTTTAATCATGAGTTCAACAGAAAAAGCACCGTTGCCTCAGAACATCATTGTTCATCAGCAATCAAAAGTTTTAGAGTTGGCTTACGAGAATAAAACTTATCAGTTACCGTTTGAATTTTTGAGAGTTTGGTCACCATCTGCCGAGGTTAGAGGTCATGGCGTTGGACAAGAAACTTTGCAAACTGGTAAGCGCGATGTTTTGATCAATACGATTGAGCAGGTTGGTCATTACGCCATTAAGCCCGTTTTTTCTGATGGGCATGACTCAGGTATTTTCAGCTGGGACTACCTTTATGAGATGTGTATCAATCAAGAAGAAATGTGGCAAGACTATCTAGACCGAATGGAACAAGCGGGTGCTAGCAGAGATATTCCAATGGTGAAAGATGATGGACGCTCTTGCGGGCACTAATTAATTATGGCGCAGACACATTTTGGTTATAAGACAGTTGATGAAACTGAAAAAGCAGGCAAGGTTGCTGAGGTTTTTCATTCTGTAGCAAATAAATACGACATCATGAATGATTTGATGTCAGGTGGTTTGCACCGTCTCTGGAAGCATTTCACTATCAGTAAAGCTGCTGTCAGGCCCGGTCAAAAAATTTTAGATATCGCTGGTGGCACAGGTGACTTATCTTTGAGTTTTGCCAAATCGGTGGGTCTTGAGCGTGAAACAGGTGGACAGGTTTGGTTAACTGATATCAATGCATCAATGCTTGGCTTTGGGCGCAATCGTTTGATTGATAAAGGCTACTATTTGCCATGCGTTCAGGTGGATGCCGAGCAAATACCATTTCCAAATAATTACTTCGACTTGACCACGGTTGCTTTTGGTCTGCGAAACATGACGCATAAAGAAGTGGCATTAAAAGAGATGTTAAGAGTCATCAAACCAGGTGGAAAAGCCATGGTTTTGGAGTTTTCTAAGCCGGTTGATGCATTAAAGCCAATTTACGACGCTTATTCATTTAAGATACTTCCATGGCTTGGTGAGAAAGTGGCTGGAGATTCCGAAAGTTATCGGTATCTGGCAGAATCAATCAGAATGCATCCTGATCAAGAAACTTTAAAAACCATGATGGAAAGTGTGGGATTTGACAAGGTTGAATACCACTCCCTTACTGGTGGTATTGTTGCGTTGCATATTGGTTATAAATACTGATACTTATCGATTTTTTGAGAGGTTAAAGATGTTTAAGAAAAGTTTTGTTTATTTGGTTCTATCTTCATTTGTGTTGATGGGCGCATCATTTGATGCCGACGCCAAGCGCATGGGTGGATCTAAGAGCGTTGGTAAGCAATCACAAAGCGTCACTCAAAAACAACAAGCTGCTCCAGCACAACCTGCGCAAGCACCAACTGCTGCCCCTGCTTCTGCTGCTAAGCCAGCTGCTGCACCTGCTGCGGCACAACCTAAAAAAGGTTTTGGTATGGGTGGCATTCTAGGTGGTTTGGCTGCTGGATTGGGTCTTGGATGGTTGTTGTCACATTTTGGTTTAGGTGAAGCAGCAGCATCGTTTTTGATGGGCTTTTTAATGATTGCCGCAGTTGCGATGATCGGTCTTTGGTTATTCAAGCGTTTCGCTAATAACGGACAAGCAAGTTACAAGGCAAGCCCTGCTGGTGGAGCACCATGGGATAACCAACAGCGCTTTGATCGTCAAGAACCATTGACTGTGAGTTCATCAGCAGCAGCTCCAGTTGTTGAGGCAGCTGTTGCCGAAGTTGCAATCAAAGATTTTGATCAAGATTCTTTCTTGCTCAATGCAAAAAAACACTTCGTGCATTTACAAGAGGCTTGGGATCGCGGCGACTTGGAAAAGTTGAGAGAGTTTGCAACTCCAGAAATGTTTGCGGAACTTAATCAAGATCTTCAGGCTCGTGCAACTGAGCAAAATCGCACCGAAGTATTAACCCTTGAAGCTGATTTATTAGGTATTGAGTCACTACAGGATATTTATTTGGCCAGCGTTCGTTTCTCAGGAATGATTCGTGAGCAAGCGGATGGCCCAGCTGAGTCTTTCGTTGAGGTTTGGAATTTAACCAAGCCTGTTAATGGTCAAGGTGGTTGGGTATTAGCCGGTATTCAACAGTTGGTCTAATCTGAAAACAATCGTACATGCTTTAAATTATTTACTGGCCCAAGAATCTTGGGCCAGTGATCTTTTACACAAGCAAAAAAATAAAACAATCAAATTAGTTTTACCAGTGGTTGAGATGTCCTTGGTCGTGACTGATCAGGGACTTTTTGCTTTGGCGGATAAATCGCCCAGCGAGCCAAATGTCACATTAACGATTGGCCCCGATGTTTTTAATGCTTATATTGCCGGCGGTAAAGACGCTGCTGTAAAGCATGTAAAAGTATCAGGAGATGTGGACCTTGCTCAGGCTGTATCAACCTTGGCAGGCCAGCTGCGTTGGGAAGCTGAGGAAGACTTGTCGAAGCTCGTTGGTGATCCTATGGCGCATAGAATCATGCAAGCGGCCCAGCAAAGTAAGCAATTTGGGCAAAATGTACTTCAGGATGTTGGTACTAGCGTTTTAGAATACTTAATTCATGAAAAACCAACGCTTGTAAAAAGAGAAGAATTAGTGCGCCATAAAGAAGAAATAAGACGTTTACGCGATGATGTTGAACGCATCGAGAAGCGTATAGAACGCTTGCTAGAAAGGACCTTGTGAAACAATTTTTTAGATTGTTCAAGATCCTTTACACGATTTGGCGTTTTGGTCTTTTAAGGATAGTCAGAGATAGTCTTAAGCCTGGCTTGGTCAAAGTCATTTTGACGGCTATCTCTTGGACAACTCCAACAGGTTACACGCGTGGGGAAAGTCTGCGATTGGCTTTAGAGGCCTTGGGCCCTATCTTTGTGAAGTTCGGTCAAGTCTTATCGACACGTAGAGATCTCCTGCCATTGGATGTGGCTGATGAGTTGGCAAAGTTACAAGATCAAGTGCCACCATTCTCTCAAGCTAAATCAATTGAGTTGATTGAATTGTCATTGGGTAAAAAATTATCAGAAGTGTTTTTGTCTTTTGATGAAAAGCCAGTGGCCAGCGCCTCGGTAGCGCAAGTCCACTTTGCTGTACTTAAGGGAACTGAAAAGTACCCTGAATGGCATGGTAAAGAAGTAGCCATCAAAGTTTTGCGACCTGGCATTTTGCCCATCATTGAAAGTGATTTGGCCCTTTTGAGGGTGTTGGCTGGTTTGGTTGAGAAGTTATGGCGTGATGGCAAGCGTTTGAAACCACGAGAAAACGTGGATGAATTTGATACTTACTTGCATGACGAATTAGATCTAACACGTGAAGCATCCAATGCCAGCCAGCTTCGCAGAAATTTTGAGGGTTCTAAAAAACTGATCATTCCAGAAATGTATTGGGATCTATGCGGCATCAATGTGATGGTGATGGAAAGAATGCACGGCATTCCAATTTCTCGCCTCGATGATTTACGTGCAGCTGGCATTGATTTTAAAAAATTGGCATCTGATGGTGTTGAGATATTTTTCACTCAAGTCTTCCATGACGGTTTTTTCCATGCCGACATGCACCCAGGTAATATTTTTGTGAGTGTTGCACCGGAGACTTTTGGACGTTATATCGCTTTAGACTTTGGCATCGTAGGTGCTCTCTCAGACACTGATAAAAATTATTTAGCGCACAATTTTCTAGCATTCTTTAATCGTAATTACAGGCGCGTTGCCGAATTGCACATCGAGTCTGGCTGGGTTCCAGCTGATACTCGGGTAGAAGAATTAGAGGGTGCCGTGCGAGCTGTGTGCGAACCTTATTTTGATCGCCCATTGAAAGAAATTTCATTGGGTATCGTGCTGATGAGACTTTTCCAAGCTTCACGACGCTTTAATGTTGAAATTCAACCTCAATTGACCTTGCTGCAAAAAACACTCTTGAATGTCGAAGGCTTGGGCCGTCAATTGGATCCTGACATGGATTTATGGAAGACCGCCAAACCAGTATTGGAGCGATGGGTTGACCAACAAATCGGTATTAGAGGCTTCATTGATCGTCTTAAAACAGAGGCACCTCAGTGGGCTAAGTTAGTGCCCACTATCCCAAGATTGCTTGCTCAGTGGTTAGAGGCTAATCAAAAAAAGGGAAATACTTCCGATCAAGAGCTGATCTTAAAGTTAATGCTTGAGCAGCAAAAAACCAAAAAGTTAATTTGGGGAAGCATTCTTTTCATGGGCGGTCTTTTAGGTGGAACCTTATTTACGCTCAGTTGGTTGAGCTAAGCCCTATAATTTAAGGCTCCATGAAAAAATATTTTATTGCCGGTATCTTAGTTTGGACTCCATTGGCCGTCACCATTTGGGTGATGACTTGGGGCCTATCTGTTTTGGATGGTGTCTTTGGTTCGGTGATTTCGGCATTGATGGCAATTCTGCCACTTGATCTAGCACCTGACTTGCAATCATTCAGAAAACTACCAGGTGTAGGTATTTTGATTGTGATTGCCGTGATTTTGCTGACTGGCGTTGTTGCTGCTAATTTCGCCGGCCAATGGTGGATTCGTTTGTGGGATCAAATCATTACTCGCATCCCAATCGTTAAATCAATTTACTCAAGCGTTAAACAAGTTTCTGGCACTCTTTTTTCTAGTAAAGGTAATGCCTTTAGAAAAGCTGTATTGATTCCTTATCCAAGAAATGGATCTTGGACGATTGCATTTGTAACGGGTAATCCGGCAGAAGAAGTCGCTGGTAAATTAAGCGGCGAGCACGTCAATGTGTTTTTACCAACAACTCCCAACCCAACCTCTGGTTTTTTTATGATCGTGCCTCGTGCAGACATCATTGAGTTGGATATGGGTGTTGAAGAAGCGCTGAAGCACATCGTTTCAATGGGCTCAGTAGCCCCTCTCAAAAATTCAGTCACACCAGCAAAGTAGGAAGTTTTATGTCAATGCGCAGTCATCAATGTGGCCAAGTCACAGAGTCATTAATCGGTCAAGAAGTAACCCTAGCAGGTTGGGTGAACCGTCGCCGCGATCATGGTGGTGTTATTTTTATCGACTTAAGAGATAGAGATGGTTTTGTTCAGGTTGTTTGTGATCCTGATCGCCAAGAGATGTTCTCGATTGCTGAGCAAGTACGTAATGAGTATTGTGTGCAAATCAAAGGTTTGGTACGTGCACGTCCTGCAGGAACTGAAAACAATGATTTGGCTAGCGGTAAAGTTGAATTACTTTGCCATGAATTGAATATCCTAAATGCTTCTGTAACCCCACCATTCCAGCTAGAGGATGACAACCTATCTGAAACAACACGTTTAACTCATCGTGTATTAGATTTGCGTCGTCCGCAAATGCAAAAGAATTTACGCTTACGCTATAACGTTGCGATTGAAACAAGAAAGTATTTGGATCAAGCGGGATTCATTGATATTGAAACCCCGATGTTGACTAAGAGCACTCCTGAAGGGGCAAGAGATTACTTGGTGCCCTCAAGAGTTCATGATGGTCAATTCTTTGCTTTGCCTCAATCACCACAGTTATTTAAACAATTGTTGATGGTCGCTGGCTTTGACCGCTACTATCAAATCACCAAGTGTTTC
>JBJOKN010000062.1:0-6803 GCA_046046075.1 Pseudomonadota bacterium | reverse complement strand
TTGAAATACAAATCTTGTACATCAACAGTGGTGCCAACAGGACCAGAGGAAGGGCTGACAGCCCCCATGGTTTGTCCACCATTCACCTGAATTTGCCAGGCGTGATCATCTTCACTGGTTCGTGTGGTGATGCTAAATCTTGATACGGATGCAATTGATGCAAGCGCTTCACCTCTAAAACCCAGAGAGGCTACTGATTCGAGATCTGATAGAGAAGTGATCTTGCTGGTGGCATGACGCTGAATGGCCAGATGAAGTTCTGTATGAGTGATACCTGAGCCATCATCTTGGATAGAGATTCTTTGGCAACCACCTTCTTCTAATCGAATCGTGATAGCTTGTGCGCCAGCATCAATGGCATTTTCTAAAACCTCTTTGACCACAGATGCGGGTCTCTCGACCACTTCGCCTGCTGCAATTTGACTGATCAGCGTGTCCGGCAGCGCGGCTATGACTTTTCTCATAAAGCAATCAGCTTCGCTTAATGATGACGATGTTGTTCTTCAAGCTCAATGATTTGCGCTCGAATTTCATCTAGGTCACTTGCATTCTCAGTGCCGTCTAAATAGGCTTGCATATCTTCAATGGCTGGCCTGATGTAATCTAGTTGAGCTAATGCAATACCGCGGTCTCTGATTTCTTCTAATGCATCTGGTAGCAAAATGACCAAGCGCTGTTGAACGCCTAAAAGTCTTTCCCATCTCTCTTGTTGTGTGTAGATGGCTTTTAGGTTGCGTAAAAAGCGAGACAAAATTTCTCGAGAACTAGATGATCTTAAAAAAGCGCTCAAAGGGAGTTGGTACTCACCACGATATCCTTGAGCATCTAAATATGGATCCAACATTTGTTGGAGCTCTTCTTTAGATAAAGAAGTTCCAGTTAATGGGTCAAGTATCACTTCACCCTGAGGAAGAGACAGGCGAACCATGAAGTGGTTTGGGAATGAAACGCCTTTGATATTCAGACCAATTTGTTGTCCTAGCTCCATGAAGATCAGAGCCAAAGAAATTGGAATGCCTCGTCTTGTTTCAAGGACGCTGTGCAAATAAGAATTATTTGGATCGTAGTAGTCGTTGCGATTTGGCCCAAACCCTAGTTCTTTGTAAAAGAAGTTTTTTAAGATTTGTAATTTTTGAATACCAGCCATTTCATGAGTGACACGTTGTTTTACTTTGTCACCCAATAAATCTAATTCATCAAACACATGCTGAACCACCAAATCCGGGTAGGCGTGTTGAGCAACAGCAATCGCTGCCTCTGTCAAAGGGAAATGATCATCCTCTGAAACTAAAGAAGCAAAGTAATCAAGTTGTTGTGTTGGCATAGTTCTAAAAAATCTGTTTTATGTTGCTTTGTATAAAAAATCTTTAACTCTGAAACCTGTGAGCCACAAAGTGCCCAAATAAACTCCACCGGCCACAGCCAACCATAAACCTAAGCAAGCAATCCTGATGAATGGCGTATTTTTTAATTCTAACCAGTCATGTTGATGGGCGCCGTAGTAAAAAATAATACCAATTGCTACCAAGCCAATACTTAACTTGAAGAAAAACTTTAGCCACCCTGCGTTTTTCATCAGCAAACCTTGTTTATGAAGGCCGCGCCATAACAAGAAGGCATTAAGACAAGCACCTAAACCAATCGAAAGAGCCAGGCCAGCATGATTCAACCAGGGGACTAAAACAATATTGGCTAATTGAGTTAATACCAACACAGTGATAGCTATTTTTACGGGCGTTTTGATGTCTTGTCTTGAATAGTAGGCTGGAGCCAATATTTTTATCAAGATCAAACCAATCAATCCAACACCATAAGCAGCCAAGGCTCGCTGAGTCATCGTCACATCTACTGCAGTGAATTGACCATAGTGATACAACACGGTAGCCAAAGGTTGGCCAAATATAAATAATGCTAAAGCTGCTGGAGCTGCCAAAACAAACGTTAACTTCAAGCCCCAGTCAATTAACTGAGTCATTTGTGTTTTATCTTCCAAAGCATTTGCTTTTGAAAGACTTGGCAATAAAACTGTGCCAATCGCAACGCCTAGTAATGCAGTTGGAAATTCCATCAAGCGATCGGCGTATGAGAGCCATGACACACTGCCAACGGCAAGGTGCGAAGCAATATTGGTGTTGATGATGAGTGATAGCTGAGCCACTGAAACACCAAACAGTGCTGGCAACATCAACCGCAATACTTTTTTTGCTCCAGGATGATCCCAAGCACTTTGAACTTTGCTAAAGCTCAATCCAATTCGGGGAAGCATGCCAATTTTTTTAAGAGCAGGTATTTGGATGGCCAACTGCGTGATGCCGCCCACAATCACGCCAATGCCTAAAGCATAAATAGGAGTCTCAAAGTATGGGGAAAGTAACCATGATGAAAAAATCATGGATAGATTGAGAAGAACTGGTGTGAATGCTGGAACGGCGAATTTCTTATAAGTATTCAGTATGCCGGCTGATAAAGACACCATCGAAATCAGTCCGATATAGGGGAACATGATTCGAGTCAGAGTCAGGCTGGCCTCATGAGCTCCAGTCTCACGCAAACCAGAGGCCACCAAGAAAATGATCCAAGGCGCGCCAATCACACCCAAAAATACCGTGATCACCAAAGCCCAAAATAAGAGGGTTGCAATCGCCCCAACCATCAAGGCGGTACCTTCTTTGCCCTCCTTGGTACTGGTTTCGCTTAAAACGGGGACAAATGCCTGGGAAAACGCTCCTTCAGCAAATAAACGTCTCAATAAATTCGGGATTCTGAAGGCCACATTGAAGGCATCAGTCCACTCTGAGGCCCCGTAGGTTCTTGCTATGAGGGTTTCTCGGAGCAAGCCCGTGATCCGGGATAGCATGGTAAAGCTACTGATTTTGGCGGCGGCAGATAATAAGTTCACAGGCGTAGTTTTACAGATTTCTGGCGGGGGTGGTAGCCTTCCTCAGGATAAGTTATAATCTTTTTCTTTTGGCAATACCCCTAAAGGTTATAAACATGGCAAATACCGCCCAAGCTCGTAAACGTGCCCGCCAGGCAGTTTCTCAAAATGAACACAACACCAGCTTGCGTTCACGTCTTCGCACAGCTATCAAGTCTGTTCGTAAAGCCGTAGATGCTGGTGATAAAGCTGCTGCAGCCAAGGTTTTCCAAGCTGCACAAGCAACTATCGACAAGATTGCAGACAAAAAAGTAGTGCATAAAAACACTGCTGCGCGTACAAAATCACGCTTATCTGCAGCTGTTAAGGGCATGACTGCCTAATTTAGGTCAGTTTTAAAAAAGCCCGTTCCCTCATCCGGAGCGGGTTTTTTGTTTCTAGTTGTTTGATTTTATTGGGATTTCGCAAGCCTCAACAATCGGAAGATTGTTATCTTTGGCAAAGTTTTTCACGAAATCCATGGCTTTTGGCTCGATATCCCTTAAGCGCTCATCTACAACCACGCATTTTGTGCCTGCGATGATCACAGGTTTAACAAAAGGTGAATATGTGAAGCGAGGGTCGCCTGGATCATTTTCTGGTCGAAATTGAGCCATGACACCGCAGAGTCTTTCAGCCCAGTCGCTGGGTCGAAATGGCTTGCCATCATGAGTGAGACCTTGAATGAAGAATTGTTTGGTCGTCACGATGTGTATGCGGTATAAATGAATAATTAGTTGGGGAAAACCCGACTATTTTAGCAGTTTAGAACTACCGTGAATCAATTATTGAGTTAATCAGGCATTTGAAATTTATGGCGTCAAATCTTGCGGTTAGACATTATTTACAGTTCACTGATTTCAGTGCGGATGAGTACGCTTATCTTTTAGAAAGATCTGCTTTTTTGAAAGCAAAATTTAAAAGATACGAAACCTGGCATCCACTTCATGACCGAACCTTGGCCATGATTTTTGAAAAAAACTCCACGCGCACCAGATTATCTTTTGAAGCAGGCATTCATCAATTGGGTGGTCATGCTGTATTTCTAAATACCAAGGATACGCAGTTGGGTCGTGGTGAGCCAGTTGAGGATGCTGCTCAAGTGATTTCGCGAATGACTGACATCATCATGATCAGAACATTCGGCCAAGAGATCATCGAGCGTTTTGCAGCGCACTCACGCGTGCCAGTGATCAATGGTTTGACAAATGAATATCACCCTTGCCAAGTGTTGGCTGACATCTTCACTTATGTGGAGCACCGTAAGAGCATCAAGGGCAAGACCGTAGCATGGGTGGGCGATGCGAACAATATGGCCTACACCTGGATACAAGCTGCTGAGATTTTAGATTTCAAGGTGCACTTTTCTGCTCCTTCGGCTTATCAACTTGACCAAAAGATGTTGAGTCCGAATGCTAAAAAATATTTAACAATTTTCGAAAATCCTGTTGATGCTTGTCGTGGGGCTGATTTGGTGACCACTGACGTATGGACCAGCATGGGTTATGAAAATGAAAATCAAATTCGTTTAAAAGCTTTTGAAGGCTGGATGGTCAATGATGCTTTGATGGCCACTGCTAATTCAGACGCCTTGTTCATGCATTGTTTGCCAGCACACAGAGGCGAGGAAGTCTCTGCATCAGTGATTGATGGTCCTCAAAGTGTTGTTTGGGATGAGGCAGAAAATCGTTTGCATGTACAAAAAGCATTGATGGAATTTTTGCTTTGCGGCAAGTTGTAATTTTTACTTAAACTTTAATTAATTAGATAGATATGTCAGATATTAAAAAAGTTGTTCTAGCTTATTCTGGTGGCTTAGATACCAGCGTTATTTTGAAATGGTTGCAAGACACCTACCAATGTGAAATCGTGACTTTCACAGCCGATTTGGGTCAGGGTGAAGAGCTTGAGCCAGCAAGAGCCAAGGCACTTAAATTTGGTATCAAGCCTGAAAATATTTTTATTGATGATTTGCGCGAAGAGTTTGTCAGAGATTTTGTTTTCCCTATGTTCCGCGCGAACACCATTTATGAAGGCGAATATTTATTAGGTACATCAATTGCCCGCCCATTGATTGCAAAGCGTCAGATTGAAATTGCACGTCAAACCGGTGCTGACTCTGTGTCGCATGGCGCTACAGGTAAAGGCAATGACCAAGTTCGTTTTGAGCTTGGCTATTACTCATTAGAGCCATCGATCAAAGTGATTGCTCCATGGCGTGAATGGGATTTGTTATCACGTGAAAAGCTTTTGGCTTATGCGGAGCAGCATGGCATTCCAGTTGAAATGAAGCACAAGCAAGGTGGTGCACCATATTCAATGGACGCAAACCTATTGCACATCAGTTACGAAGGTCGTCACCTTGAAGATCCTAAAGCGGAAGCTGAAGAATCTATGTGGCGTTGGACTGTATCGCCAGAGCAAGCTCCTGATACTCCTGAGTACCTCGATATCGAATTTGAGCGTGGTGATGCGGTTGCGATCAACGGTAAGCGTTACAAAGCCCATGAAATGTTGGCTGAGTTGAACAAAATTGGTGGCAAGCATGGCGTTGGACGCTTGGATCTTGTTGAGAACCGCTATGTTGGTATGAAGAGCCGTGGGTGCTATGAAACCCCTGGCGGCACGATCCTTTTGAAGGCTCACAGAGGTATTGAGAGTATTACTTTGGACCGCGAAGTGGCTCATTTGAAAGATGATTTGATGCCGCGTTACGCCAGCATGATTTACAACGGATATTGGTGGGCGCCAGAGCGCGTGGCGATTCAGACATTGATTGATCACACGCAACAAAGCGTGAGTGGTTTTGTGCGCGTGAAGTTGTACAAAGGTTCTGTTACCGTGGTTGCGCGTGATTCTAAAAACACTTTATTTGATCAAACTATTGCAACGTTTGACGATGACGGTGGTGCGTACAACCAAGCCGATGCTGGTGGATTCATTAAATTAAATGCTTTACGTATGCGCATCGCTGCAAATGCACGTCGCAAACGTGGTTCTTGATAACTCAAAGTTAAAAGGGTAAGACATGCAATTCGAACAAGTAACTGTTAATAAAAAAGCCAACGTATTCTTTGACGGTAAATGTGTATCACACACGAGTGGGCGTGATTTTGCCAAGTACATTGCGCTTTGATTTAACAACCAAGGAAGTAATGGAAGTGGTTGATGGCACTGCTCATGTGAGCATCAATGGTGCAGCAGAGCAAGCGTTTGCTGCTGGTCAATCATGGACAGTTGAGGCGGGTGGTTATTTCGTGATCCGTGCTGAACAGCCTGTTCATTACGTTTGCCACTTTGGTTAATCACTGAATAATTACTGAGTCAGTGATTAATTCTTGGGCAGGCCAGTGATGGTGTGCCCAGGAAGTATTCCTTTCTTGCTGAACCAACCCTGGTTCATTTCTAAAGCGAAGCGAACAGGCTTTGTTGGACAATGATTATCTTCAGTCATTGCTTTCATTTCTGAAATATTCACAATCTTTCCGTCATCTGCAATGAAGGCGATGGCCAAAGGAATTTTTGTGTTTCTCATCCAAAAGCAATGAGTCGCACTTTGTTCAAAGATAAACAGCATGCCGTCATCTGCTGGCATGTACGTGCGATGCATCAGGCCTAGTTGACGTGCCTTTTCTGTTTTCGCCACTTCCGCTTGGATTTTGTAGATGCCCGCATACAGATCGATTGTGGGGCCTTGCTGAGCCAGCGCAGTTGAACTGAGCATAAAGCACGCAAAAAAGGCTGCGATAAGTTTTTGCGAAGTGATTAATTTATGCAGCATGACCAAGAGAATCCTGAAAATTTTTTCAATGTATTCATCATACTTTAATGAGATTCATCAAAAGAAAACTTCAATAAATGCCTAGATTTAATATAAATTTTTATT
>JBJOKN010000061.1:0-6161 GCA_046046075.1 Pseudomonadota bacterium | reverse complement strand
GTACAGAATTGGAAGACGCCATGCAGTCTTTCTATCATCATGCGTTGGGTACTTCGCCATCAAATCAGGACGTGTGCCATACAAAGGTTCACGGTGCTGCGGAATTGGATCAGGGAAGTTCCAAACAACTGCACGTGCCTTGGCATTACCGAACGGATGACAACCGTGGTTCTTCATGATCACACGGATCAAGCCACCAGAAACGTCTGTCTTCCAGTTCTTACCTTCAGCAGCCTTCTTCTCTGCTTCAGTCAACTCATCCCACCAGCCAAGTTTCTTCACAAGAGCGTGGTCAAACTCTGGGTAACCAGTCTTGATGTCAGCACCCTTCGAGAAAGAACCATTCTCGGCCAATAGTGTCTTACCGTCTCTTTCAACACCGAAGTTTGCACGGAAGTTACCACCACCGTCCATCACGTGCTTGCTGGTGTCATAGAGGTTCGGGCTACCTGGGTGCTTCATCTCAGGCGTACCGTAGCAAGGCCATGGCAAACCGAAATAATCACCAGTTGTGTCGTAACCAGTCACTGGATCCTTACCACCCTTAGACTTCAATGTCTTCACGTCAAAGACATGCATCATGCGCATGTGAGCTTTCAAACGCTCTGGTGAGTGACCTGTGTAACCAATTGTCCAAACTGCTTTGTTGATTTCACGCAAGATAGATTCAACTTCTGGCTCTTTCCATTCTTTACCAGCATATTTAGCCTTCAACATCTTGAAGTTCTTTGACAACTCATTGCCAAAACCAAGCTTGTCAGCCATTGCTTGCATGATCACATGATCAGGTACTGACTCGAACAATGGATCGATGACTTTCTCACGCCACTGAACTGAACGGTTAGAGGCTGTAGCAGATCCAGTTGTTTCAAACTGTGTACAAGCAGGTAACAAATAAACAGCACGATCTTTGTTTACTTGAGCGCCATCAACTTGCATAGCGGCCATCGCAGCAGTAGCACTTGGATATGGATCAACCACAACCAACAACTCTAACTTATCCATGGCCTTCTTCATATCAAGACCACGAGTTTGTGAGTTTGGAGCATGACCCCAGAAGAACACACCCTTCACGTTGTTGTCTTGATCGATCAGCTCATTCTTCTCAAGTACAGCATCCACCCAACGTGAAACTGTTGTACCTGATTTTTCCATCATGTTAGGAGCAAACTGAGCCTTGATCCACTCGTAGTCAACACCCCATACACCAGCATAGTGTTTCCATGAACCTGCTGCTAGACCATAGTAGCCTGGCAATGAGTCTGGGTTAGGACCTACGTCAGTAGCACCCTGAACGTTATCGTGACCGCGGAAAATGTTTGTACCGCCGCCAGTCTTACCAACGTTACCTAATGCCAATTGCAAGATGCATGAGGCACGAACCATCGCGTTACCGATTGTGTGCTGAGTTTGACCCATACACCAAACGATTGTTCCAGGACGGTTCTCATGTAATGTTTTAGCAACTTGGAAAACTTGAGCTTCTGTAGCACCGCAAGCCTCTTCAACTTTTGCTGGAGTCCATTTCTCAAGAACATCTTTCTTAACATCATCCATACCGAAAACGCGGTCGTTGATGTATTTTTTGTCTTCCCAACCATTTTTGAAGATGTGATAAAGCACACCGAACAAGAATGGAATGTCTGAACCTGAACGAATACGCACATACTGATCAGCCTTGGCAGCTGTACGTGTGTAACGTGGATCAACCACGATCATTTTGCAACCAGCTTCCTTGGCATGCAACATGTGCAACATTGAAACTGGGTGAGCTTCAGCAGCGTTTGAACCAATGTAGATCGCAGCCTTAGAGTTCTGCATATCGTTATAGCTGTTGGTCATCGCGCCATAACCCCAAGTATTTGCTACACCAGCCACTGTTGTTGAGTGGCAGATACGAGCTTGGTGGTCAGTATTGTTTGTACCGAAGAAAGAAACAAACTTACGTAGCAAGTAAGCTTGCTCGTTGTTGTACTTTGATGAACCAATGAAGAACAATGAATCTGGGCCTGAAGTTTTCTTCAAGCTCTTCATTTTCGCTGTGATTTCCTCAAGAGCTTGATCCCAGCTGATTTTTTCGTACTTGCCATTAACAAGTTTCATTGGGTATTTCAAGCGGAATTCGCCGTGACCGTGTTCACGAATCGCCGCACCCTTGGCGCAGTGCGCACCCAAGTTGATTGGTGAATCAAACACTGGCTCTTGACGAGTCCAAACGCCGTTTTCAACAACTGCATCAATGGCGCAGCCAACTGAACAGTGTGTACACACAGTACGTTTAACTTCAATCTTGCCTTTACCATCAAGCTTAGCTGCTGCAGAAGCTTTGGCTTTTTGCACCAAGGTTAGTTGAGATGCGGCTAGACCAACACCCACGCCAACGCCAGAGCGCTTAAGGAATGTACGACGATCCATCATTGGGATCGCGGATTGCAAACTGCGCGCTAAGCTACCGACCATCTGGGCGGAGTGACGAGAAGCAGCAACTGCTTGTTGTGATGTTTTACGAATCAGACTCATGGATAAACCCTCAAAGATTCAAGAGAAATAAAAAAACACTCGTTTAAAAATTAAACGAGTGTAGTTTTGTAATATTTACGGACATGATCAGATAACTTGTAACCCTTGCTATCTTCCATCATGGTAGAGGCTTGTTCAGCGATGGCCGTTCCCAATGGTGTTTGAGAAACAACTGCGACTGCACCAGCAGTTACACCAGCTGTAACAAAGAATTTTCTGCGCGAATCTTTGTGTTTGTTTTCACTCATAACTATCTCCTATTAATTCTTAACAATCTGCCACTAAATTACAAAAGTAACACTTGCATTTATGGTCTAACTATAAACCTTTATTATTTTTTTTGCACACTTCCAAGCGAATACTTGACTAGGGCTTTCCCTAAGTCAAAAGGCTAAGCAATTAGGACTTGGCAAGCCTTTTTCTAAAATTACTTATGTAAAAAATAGATTGATTTTTTAGAAACCTATTCAACCATGTCCATGGCACAAGCTTCTACTTCAAAAAAGGCCTTGGCAAGCATCGCAACTGACTTGTAATGATTGGCCAAAGGGTGCGTTTCTGTTGCATCGCACAATTCTTGCACCCAAGAACGTAAATGCTCATCAAAAAACTTTTTTTGCTGGGTTAAATTGGCAATGGACAGATCATCACCTGCAATCAAATAACGCATCACCTCACACAATGAGGAAATGTGATCTTCGCTCTCCGTGATGTTCTCTGCTGCCTCAAGACCCAATTCCTGCAATGAATCGCGTAAACGCACCAAAGGCTTTTCATTCATAAAGCCTGACTGGTAATAGGAGCCATACAAAAATACTTCCGGCTTACCAATACCAATAAAAAGCTCCTGGTACTCTTCCGCCCACTCCTTGGCAGATGAAGATGAAGCAACACGAACCAACTCATCCCATGCTTGCGTCAAGGCAGCATTGTCGGGCGCTTCAGCTCCTGTGCCATAAGCAGCAGAGGCTGCAATACGGTGCAATAAATCATCATCAGGCGCTTGATAGAAAAGTGTTGCCAATAAACCATAAAGGTCTGCACGAGCAACATCTTCCTCCAATCCATCTGTACTTAAAGAAGTGACTTCTTCATCTAATTTTTTTTCCATATCACTCATCAGACCACATCGTTATCGTTAGGTTTATTCATCATGTCAATCACGCGACAGTCACTGCACATCTTCAGACGCTCAGTGGCTGCACCAGAGAATGCAGCGTGCAAAGACAACTTACCCACCATCAACTCAACCATTTTCAAGGTACCGAATGGTTTGCCACAACTGATGCAATGGAAAGGTTTTGTTTCATTGAGTACCACAGTCTTTTTTCTGATTTCAGTGGTTTGTAAACGCGGCGCTAAAGTCAAAGCATTTTCTGGGCAAGTTTGCACACATAAACCACATTGCACGCAGTTGCGCTCAATCATGGATAACTGAGGAGCATCTGGGTTGTCGCGCAATGCGCTCTCAGGACAGGCGCCCACACAAGACATGCACAAAGTACAAGCATCTTGATTAACAAGCAAACCACCAATTGGAGAACCTGCTGCCAAAGCTAGAGGCTTTTCAGGAGTGACCTTGATTGAAGCGTGCAACATCAAGTGCTCTAAGGCAGCCTCTAATGTTTCACGCTTCTCATTTGCAAAAGCAAAGGTTGCTGCTGGACATAAAGGTGCTTTTGCAGACAACGCTGCAACTTGTTTTTCTAAAGCCTGAGGACTATCAGCTTGTAAGAGAACAATACTGTCTTTGGCATAACCTAAACCTTCGAGCATTGATTGCGCAACAATCACTTGAGTAGTCAGAGCTTGCTGATATTCAGGCGCTTCTTCACCGCTTAATAAAATTGCAACTTGAGCAAAACCATGTGCCAAGCTGCCTAACCACAAGTCCATACCTGTTGAAGCACTGTGATGCAAACCAAATGGAATCAAGTGAGCAGGCATGCCTTTGAAGTTTGTCTTATCAGTGGCCGCAAGACGACCCAAAGATTGAATCAACTCCTGACCCTTGCCATTGCTATGTAACAACAAACTAGGGGCAAGTTTTGCGCCAGCAGCTTGATAAGCCTTAGCCATCACTTTGATCTGCTGACCTTGATAAGGAACGCTTGGGTAGTTGTAACGCATCGCACCCGACGGGCAAACTGTCGCGCAAGCTCCGCAACCCATACAAAGATTTGGATTGACCTTGACTGTACCTTTGCCATCTCTAAACTGAGATTCAATGGCGTTTGTCGAGCAAACATCAACGCAAGCAGAACAACCTACTTTACCGTTGCGTCCATGAGCACACACTTTGTCGTTATATGCAAAAAACTTGGGCTTTTCAAATTCACCCACCATACCCATCAACTCAGAAGCTGCAATGGCTTGATCTAATGGGTCTGATTTTGGAGCGTAGTAACCTTGAGGAGGTTGACTCATTTTTAAGATTGGATCTTTTGATAAATCAAAAATCAAATCCCATGAATCAGTTCGACTTGTATCAACGCGATCAAAGTTAATGGCGCCGATTGCAGAGCAAGCTTTCACGCAAGAGCGATGACTCTTACATTTATTCAAGTCAATTTGATAACTGAGGTCAATCGCATCTTCAGGACAAGCATCCACGCAAGCGCCACAGCGAGTACATAACTCGAGATCAATCGGATTCTCTTGAGTCCACTCAACAGAAAATGCCCCAAGATAACCTTTGAGACTTTTGATCTTGCCGCTATAAACAGGAAAATCGCGGAGCTGTGGCAAAGAACCTTTATCAGTACACAACACGCCAACGCTCATATTTTTAGATAAGCGCTCAGCCCACTGAATCGCAACATCTCCTGGGCCAATCACCAAGACACGTCCACCACTCTGATAACTGACTGTACTCACTGAATCTGGTTCAGGCAAAGACGCCATAGCCAGTAAGGCGGCAATCTTTGGCATAGCATTTTTCGCATCAGCAGCCCATCCGCCAGTCTCACGGATATTCACAAACTTGATTGGGGCAATCAATGGCTTTTCTTGTTCGCTGGCAACCTCATCGAACAATCTCTTTTCTTGGGTGCAAGCCAGCACAATTTCATCTGTACCTTGAGAGGCCGCAATGAAAGTACCAACTTCTTGCCTACACAAGGCGTTATTAAGAGAAATATCTTTGCTGTCGACCCCCATACCCTTAGCTATCTGAACGATATCTATGGGCATGGTTTGATTACAGCTACAAACGAGCGTCTTCTTTGTCATCCTCTACCTTCAGCCATTTAATCAATAGAACTGGCTTTTTATATTCAACAACCAGGCCTAGACCTGGTTCGATTAACTAATTATGTTTTTGTTTGAGTCTTTACTTCTGCTTTTACCACTGGAACTTCTGTTGATTCTTGAGAATCACTTGATTCTGGTGATTTTGCCGAATTTTCATCATTTATAGCACTAGGGCTTACATCAGTCTCTGAATTTGTATCAGCAAGAGCTTTCTTATCAGCAGCTTCTTTGTCTTCTAAAACCTTCAAACGCTCGTGATATTCAGCTCTTTCAATGCGCTCATCCTCTTCTTCAGCTAGCTTTTCTTCAGCAGTTTTAAATAAACCAAGCATCTTTGATTGATTCATTCTTTTGAGCATCTCTAAAGGAATTGGATCTGGTTTTGAATA